>CAYICR010000056.1:0-1754 GCA_964361925.1 uncultured Gammaproteobacteria bacterium | reverse complement strand
TGTTCATGTAAGCTATGTTCCAACACCAAGTCATTTGGGTGAGCCCAAAACCAAACCTACCCAACTGTCAGTGAGAACGCTTAATTCTATGGGTATTCAGCCGGATTTCATTATCGTTCGTTCGGAAAGCTCAATGGATCAAAGAAGGCTTGATAGATTTGCGCTTTTTTGCAATATGCAGAAAGAAGATGTTATCACCAGTCCGGATGTTGAATCGGTATATGAGATACCGTTGACGCTTCGTAAACAGGGGTTACACAAAAGAATTTTTGAAAAGCTGGGATTAACACCTGCCGAGCCCGATTTGACTGATTGGGAAAAATTGATAACCAAAATTAAAGCAAAGAAAGAAAAAAGAGCAGAAATCGCAATTGTAGGAAAATATTTTGGCTCAGGGGATTATCAGCTGAAAGACGCGTATGCTGCACTTTTTGACGCCATAGATCATGCAGCATGGGAAGCAGGAATTGAAGTGAAAACAAGATGGGTGGCTGCAGAAAAAATAGAAAAAGAAGGCGTTGAGAGGCATATAGGTACGCCTGATGGTATCATCGTTCCCATAGGTTGGGGGGAAAGAGGCTCTGAGGGGATGATAGCATCTGCAAGTTACGCCAGAAAAAATAAAATTCCCTATTTGGGGCTTTGCTATGGTATGCAACTTGCTGTAGTCGCATTTGCTAGGGATGTTTTGGGGTTGCCTGATGCCAATACGACTGAGAATGCGCCAAAAACCAAGAATCCTGTAATTCACCTCATGCCCTCACAAAAAGAATTTATGGATAAAAGGGCGTATGGTGGCACGATGAGATTGGGTGCATGGGAAGCTATGGTAAAGAAAGGAACCCAGGCATATGAAATATATAAGAAATATGGTGGCCTTCTGCGAGAAAACGGGTTGACAAGCGAGCGGCACAGACACCGCTATGAATTTAATAGTGATTATGAAAAAGCTTTTGAGAAAAACGGACTAGTCATATCTGCTAAATCAGTGGTCGAGGGCTTGGTAGAAATAGTGGAGCTTCCGCAGAAGGATCACCCGTTCTATATGGGAACGCAGGGTCATCCTGAGTACAAAAGCAGACCACTTCATCCTCATCCAATTTTTTCTGCTTTTTTAGCCGCGTCTGCAAAAAAGAAATAAGCAATTGAGAAATTCCTAAAAATACGGTATAATAGTCATATGTTAACTCAAATTAATTTTGTTCCAGGAGATGTTGTTAGGGTTCACCAAAAAATTACTGAAGAAGAAAAAGGGAAAGAAAAGACCCGTATTCAGGTATTTGAGGGAACTGTGCTAAAAATTCGTGGCCGAGGTGAGAACAAGATGTTCACCGTGCGAAAGGTCGTTGGTGATATCGCCGTAGAGAAAATTTGGCCTATTGGATCTCCCAATATCGAAAAAGTAGAGACCAAAGCCCACTCCAAGAAAAAAATCAGAAGAGCAAAATTATATTATCTAAGAAATACTAAGTAATCGGAGATCTACGATATGGCAGAAACAAAAGGTATTCCTCCAATGTTTCAAAGAACAGAGAGCAGAACACCTGTTCGTGTTAAAACAGATAGGGCTGCTACTCATATTAATTCTGCGGGCGCTGCAATTGGCTTGGCAGACATTTTAGATTCTAACTCTCCAATGGTCAAAGATTTAGAAGATAAAGCTGCTGAACATGAAGCAGCGGCGCAAACTATTATAAATGATGTTTCACGTAGCAAACCCAATCGCCCGCTTGGGCGAAAACCAGGCGACCCTA
>CAYICR010000055.1:0-2663 GCA_964361925.1 uncultured Gammaproteobacteria bacterium | reverse complement strand
AATATATTCATCCTGTTGTTGTATAATAGTTCTAACATCGTTCACGATGCGGAGCACTTCGGCAACCTCAGTGCAGGCCATATACGTTAAAATGAAAGTATATGGTTTGTATATATGCTTTTTTGTGATCAGAAAACTTTTTATATTGGTATTACTAATGATTTAGTAAATAGAGTGTGGCAACACAAAAATAAAAGGTCATTCTTTACTAAAAAGTTTTCTGAAATAAAACTTATCTATTGCGAAAAATATCAAACAGAGAAAGATGCGGTAAACAGAGAGAGACAATTAAAAGGATGGAGTAAGACAAAAAAGCCAAAGTTAATAGTTGGAGAGCTTGGAATAAATGCCTGTACTGATTTTGCTGAAGCTCTATTGACAGGAAAGAACCTATTGTGAGTTTACTCTGGGCAAAGCCGAAGAGAATCCTAGTCGCGGAGCCAACATGATATAATTAACACATGTCTAAGAATCCTATTATTAATGCCCTTAGCGCTTCTGGCTATATAATTCTTGTTGTCGCTCTTATGAATTTTTTGATGCAGACTCAAAAAAACAAACCCGATACTATTTTTGCCCCAATTACAATGTTGTCGCTACTTACTCTTTCTGTTACGGTGATGGCGTACTTGTTTTTTTATAAGCCTCTCCAATTTTTTATTGATGGGAAGAAAAAAGAAGGTTTAAATCTCTTTATTAAGACTGTTGGTATTTTCGCAACTACGACAGCGATAATTTTTATTCTGCTTTTTTCAGGAGTAGGGGGTTAGCGTCTGACTAGGGCCAAATGTCAACTATTCTAAGTAGGGCGCCATATTTTTAGCCTCAAATCTTCTAGCTTGAGGGCTGTTTCTTTTATTTCGAGCTGGATATTGAAGGGTATTCACATTCGTCGACATAGGTTTTGGCATCTTTTTGCAAATAGCTTTTACATAATGACAAGGGAATCTTTTGTAGTCGGTATAATCGCAAGTAGCTATCGCTAATCCCCTTTTTGTATTCACTAATCTTTCCCATGGGCCAATTTGGAGGATTTTGCGTCTGGTTAAAAACTATATACACTGGCATCTCGTGTGTTTTTTCTGCTAGTAGTTTTGGGACTCTTCCTGAAACTTCAAAACCCGATTTTTGGACACTCGGATAATCAAGAAAATAAAGCTCCATTGCTGTGGTGGGTAGGCTACCATAAATTCCCTCGGTTGCTATATATATGGGTCCTTCTTGCGCTTTTTGAGAAAGGTACGCAACGCTCTGCTTGATTCCTCCTCCCGCAGACGGTCCATTGATATATTGACTTAAATCTTCCTTTGGAATAGGAGAAGAAGCAAGAGAAAAGACTATGCGATAGTCAACAAAAAACATAGAAAAAATACATATAAAGATAGGGAGTATTATTAGTTTTTTAATTTTAGTATGCTTGTATGCGTCTAGAATGTTTGCAGAAAACAATGGTAGAAGGGGAAGAAAAATTGGATATAGATATCGAGCATTTAATTGTCGACCAAACAATCCATATCCAATAAATGGAATAATAAACCACAATAAAAGAATCATTTTTTGTTTCCACTGCGAAGTTAAAAAAAACAAAGATGCAATAAAAAATATAGCTGTAGGAATGCTTGTATACAGCATAATCCAGTTAGCAAGCGTAGCTAGGTGTGGTATCCAATTGAGAAACGCATCATACTGGATAAGTTCTTCGATATGATAAACAAAGATCGCATTCTTTTCATTGACTTGGTAAAACTGAGAGGAAAGATGCAATACAGAGTAATATAACAAGGATGCTCCAATCGCGACAACAACAAGACTTGTCCAGGTGAACAATCTGCTAATTCGATTTGATTTACTAATGGGAAGTAAGAATAATAAAACGGGCAATAAATAGATTGATAAAAATCCTGTTGTCTTTGTTAGGATACCGCCCCCCAGAAAAAGCGCTAAAGTCAACGAATAGTGAAGTTGTAGGTTTTTGGTGAGCAATATTCCCAATAACAAGCTCCAAACAAGGAACATGCCAGAGGTGGATTCATATAATGCCATACGATTAAACGCTAAGGAGAATGGAAGACAGGCAAAGAAAGTCACCGTTAGTATACTGACCCACTTATTTTTAAACAGCTCATAGGCTAGCAAAAATAACCCTACTCCTGTTAAGAATCCAGTGAAGATAGATACCAATCTTCCGGCTGTAATCGGATTTGGTATGTAGCCCATGGCAAATGTTACGAGCCATATAAACAACGGTTGCTTTCCATCAGATAACGATGTCAATCTTAGATCTGGATTGTGCAATCCCGCCTGAGCCCATCGAACATAAATTGCTTCATCTACAAACATGGGCAAGTTTCTAATTGAAACAAGTCGCAGTACAACATAAATACTGCAAAGAAAAAGCAACAAAACCGTGTATAGCCAATTGGTTTTTATCCACGCTATCGATCTACCTAAGAAGCGCATACCATCAGTATAGCAAAAAGTAGATAGAGATATGTTTCTTTCAATTTTTGGACAAAAAAATGGCATGATATAATCGTGAAGTAAGAAACATATCAAAAAATATTCTCCTTATGAATACTTTTGCAGGAGATGCACGAGGGCTACTTCGTCCCAAGAAAGCCCTGAGACTTCGGGTTTTTTCCCCTGATATTTTTTGAAGTGCG
>CAYICR010000054.1:0-2750 GCA_964361925.1 uncultured Gammaproteobacteria bacterium | reverse complement strand
ACCATGGAGGGGTTTTTCGTGGCGCTTTTGAGGAAAACGAAACCCACGGTTCTTCCTCTTGACATGGGATAAGCGATGACGCATACTTTTGGTATGGCGATGCCTTCTGATATATATCCTGTCTTCACCGTAAAACATATCCAAAACCCCAACAGGCTGTATGCTATTCCACTTTTGGGAGCACTTTTCAAGTTCATTATTCTTATTCCTCAATTTATTATGATTTTATTTGTGGTAATAGTGTTCTTATTGGTAGCCCTGCTTATTAATCCTTTTGTCGTTTTATTTACCGGTAAATATTGGAGCGTTACGCATAGTCTCGCAGTTGCGTATGTTACTCTTCTGACAAAAGTAATGCTTTATCTGCCTGGTTTAACTGACAAATATCCTGGATTTAATTTTCAGGCAAACGAAGACTTTACCCTAGATATTCCCTGTCCCACAGCTCCCAATAGACTTTTTGCGATACCATTTTTTGGAGGCTTAGCGCGTTATATATTATTGATTCCATTTATGATTTTTATAACTGTTTTGGAATTTACGTCATGGCTTGCTATGGTGGGCTCATCTTTCGTGGTATTGTTTGCGGGGAAATATCCTGAAAGTACATATGAACTATCAAGAGATTATTGGCGAATCAGTATTGCGTATATAATGTATTTCTTTGGATTATCTGATTCATATCCAAGTTTTTGGATTTCTATGAATCACAAGGATATAAAAATTGCGCTTATAGTTTTGGGGGCAATTTTTTATATTTCAACTCAGCTTATGAGTATTGGTATTAATCTTTTTGTAAATTCACTTTTAAACTCTATCAAATAAGCTCTACGCTCTCCCCTATTTTAGGTTTTTCCAAACTATATTCATCTGGTATTTCCAAAACTCTTGAGTACAAAGGGTTCCAAAAGAACACGCGATTTGGGGAAAGTTGCTTGATCTGCACGACTTTATTGACATCGTCCAAAATTGCTACGGCAATAGTTTTCGACACTCCAAACGTATGAATCCCCCACCTGGTGCGAAAAAACACAGGTATACCTGTGTTATCTCCGATAAGTCCTTTGGTTTTTTCCCAAAATGAAGAGAGCTCCTTTACTCGTATTTTCATGAGGCTATCTACAGGAAATGGTGAGAGTCTGTCCTTCTGTTACTGTGTATGGAGCCCGATATATTTTGTTTTCTTCCGCGATATAGACCCACGCGCTTTTGTCATTACAAAAACTTAGGCCAATTTTGGCAAGGCTATCATTCTTTTTGACTACGTATGTAGTGCTTTTGGCGGAAGAGGTGGTTTCTGGTGTTGGACTACTGGGAGTAGTAGTAGGGGTCGCGTCAAACGCGATTGGCGTAGGGGGAGTAGGAGTGGTGGGTGTTCGGGTGAACATGAGGATTGTACCAAGGACAATCAAACACACCAAAAGACCAAGAAATAGGGGTTTTCTTTGCTCTGAGATGGCGCGTGTTTTTTTCTTGGGAGACTTTTTCTTTTTGGCCATATGTTGATCGTATCAAAGGAATGTGTCAAATGCAAACATTATCCGGTAAAAAAGGGTGAATGAATGGGTTGCTTGATACCAAAAGATTTGTCATTGATGATACGGCAAATTTCTTTTGAAGAAAGTTTGGCCGCGTCTTGTACCAAAGACAAAAGCGCGAGCCCTTCATGTCCTGGTTGCGCTTGTGTCATGATTTTTATCATTTTTCGTATCAAAAGCGAAGTGGCTTGCTCTATATCTTTTCTGCTCTGAAAATTACCAACTCCTACTGGATGGATTATTTTTGGATGATCGGTGTAGAGAAAAAGGGTAAATGGCGAGAGATATAGTCCACCGGTTGGAGCGTTGATATATTGCCAGTTTGGATCAATTATTTTTGCAGTCGTTGGATGAGTCAAGAGGAGCAGGGCTAGGCATCCCTGAAAAGAAAGAGCCCATGGAAGAAGTGTTTGACGAAGAAGGCCCTCGACTTTATAAGGAAAAATAGGAGTTTCCAGAAAACCCTGCTCTTTTTTGGTGAAAAAATGAGCAACTGCATCCACAATACTTTGCGGATTAATAGCTGATTTAATAGAGATATTTATACTGCCGTCTTTCTGACTACTGATGTTTTGAATGTATGGAATTTTTTGGCTTAGGTTTTGGATGTCAATCTTGGGAAGCAGAATATGATAGAAATTAATCTGATGATCGGAAACTATTTTATACCCCCAAGTTGGCGTAGAATAGGTATTCATACGGATTGAGAGCAGACCTGGGAAATTTTAACCGAAAAATAAGACTTTGTCAAATCACGACGGGCAAAACGATTGCTTTATTTATTCGGGAACTTGTAGATTTTTACACGGAACGCCTCTACTTCGACGAACTCTCAATGTCTGAATTGGTCGGGGAGAGAGGACTTGAACCTCCGACCTCTCGGTCCCAAACCGAGCGCTCTAGCCAACTGAGCTACTCCCCGATGCTTGCACTGAGTGAAGCGAAGTGCCGCGGAAGAGAGTCGAACTCTTATGCCTTGAGGGCAAAGGCTCTTAAGGCCTCCGTGTATGCCATTCCACCACCGCGGCAAGATATACAAATCTTTATACAAACTTTGTACAAGGTTAATTATAACATGAAGCTAGGAGAAGGGAAAGAGAATTCTAAAAAGCAAACAATAAATAACAACACGACTTTTTGTTAAATAAGAAGAGGTGTGTGGATCCGAGGGGAATCGAACCCCTACATCTTCATTGTGGTTGTAAAAGTATC
>CAYICR010000053.1:0-2757 GCA_964361925.1 uncultured Gammaproteobacteria bacterium | reverse complement strand
GGCCGGCAACCGAGAAAACCACGGTGCCAACTGAAGATGCGTCCGCCGATGAGGCAGAAAAAATATGAATACTACTACATTTACTTCAGAATCAGTTTGTGCAGGACACCCAGACAAAATTTGCGATCAAATAAGCGATTCTATCGTAGATGCAGTTTTATCAAAAGACAAATATGGCAAGGTCGCTGTTGAAACTCTTGTTACCAAAAATAAAATAGTTCTGGCAGGAGAGGTGAATACCAGATTCAAAATAAACTACAGGGAAATCGCGCGAAGTCAAATTAAACGACTTGGCTACACGATTCCTGAACTTGATTTTACCGATCAATCCCCCATCGAATGTTTTATTCACACTCAATCTCCTGAAATTGCTGTCGGAGTCGAAAAAAAAGGCGCGGGAGACCAAGGAATGATGTTTGGTTATGCGTGTACAGAAACTCCAGAATTTATGCCCTCACCCATCACCATTGCTCATGCGCTTGCAAAAAAAATAGATGATGTCCGCGAAAACAAAACACTCCCCTACCTACGACCGGATGGTAAAACACAAGTAACCATAGAATACAAAAACAATAAGCCACATAAAGTACTGTCTGTAGTAAATGCCGTTCCACACAGTGAAACCGTAACGCTTTCTCAGGTAAAAAAAGACTTATTCAAGTATGTAGTGGCTCCTGTATTAGATACATTTAATTATTCTATTGAACTTAAAGATTTAATCGTAAATGGCACAGGAGTATGGCATTATAGCGGGCCTGCGGCAGACACAGGAGTTACGGGACGAAAAATTGTAGTAGATACCTACGGTGGATACGCTCGGGTCGGAGGAGGAGCGTTCTCTGGAAAAGATCCAACCAAAGTAGATAGATCAGGGGCTTATGCAGCCCGATATATAGCCAAAAATATCGTGGCAAATGGCTTATCAGAGAGAGCAGAAGTACGCCTTGCCTATTTTATCGGCGCGAAAACTCCACTTATGCAAGAAGTAGAAACTTTTGGGACTTCAAAAAAGAGCAATAAAATAATAAACAACTTTGTCAAAAAACTTTTGGATACATCGGTAGAAGGCATATTAGTTGGCTTACATTTACGCCAACCAATTTATTTACCAACCGCAGCTTACGGCCATTTTGGCCGCCCCGAATTCCCATGGGAAAAAATAAAATACGTATAAAAGTAAATAAATTGGTATAATAGAGAAGATGTATACACCCATACTTATTCCAAGGGTAATGCTTATCGGGCTTTCGGATCCCTCAAAAAGTAAAGAGGAAATGTATTTGGACTTTGAAGAAGCAGAGTCTCTGATTAACACATTTGGTGGAAAAGTATATGCCGCGCTTGCCCAGAATATGACGCGTGCAGACTATAGCACTTTTATTGGAAGAGGCAAAGTAGACGAAGCCGTTGGCGTAGTTTTGGAAAAGAAAATCGATATCGTGGTGATAAACGCTACGCTTACCCCCTCGCAGCTTCATACATTATTTCTGGCATTTCACAGAGTAAATCCACATATACTCGTCTGGGATAGAATAAGCCTCATCCTTGAGATTTTCTCAAAACACGCGTCGACCTCCCAAGCAAAGCTTCAAATTAAGTTTGCAAAAATGAGACAGATGGGACCAAGAATTTATGGTATGGGTATGCAAATGTCTAGCCAGGCAGCAGGTATTGGCGCGAGAGGGCTTGGGGAAACCAACACCAAGCTTATGCTTCGGCACTGGAGATCTGAAAAGGCAAAAGTTCAAAAAGAGCTAAACACGCTTTCCAAAAAAAGGAGTGATCAAATTGACCGTCGAAAAAAAGATGGACTTTCAACAATTTCATTGGTCGGGTATACCAACGCAGGGAAAACCACTCTTTTTAATCGGCTTACTGGACTTGATGACCTAGTAAAAGATAAACTGTTTTCAACACTTGATAGCACGGTCAATAAATTTTATCTCAAAAGCTTGGGTCACCAAGTATATGTATCCGATACCATCGGATTTATAAAAAATCTCCCTCCTATTCTTATTGACGCTTTTAAATCAACGCTTCTGCAGGCAGTTCATGCCGACCTGATTGTAAACGTTATTGATAGCTCTGATTCTCGGATGGATGAAAAAATAGCAACTGTCCAGGAAATTTTAGAACAGTTACAAATTGAAAGAAAAAATATTATGTATGTATTTAATAAGATTGAAAAAAATAATCTGCTTGAAAAAGAAAAAATAGCCGATAAATTTAAAGAGTTTTCTCCTCATTTTATAAGTGCCAAAAATGGAGATGGCGTAGATGAGCTGATGAAGTCGTTTGGCGCCAGACTTGTCTAAGTATTGTCTTTCTTGTTTTCTCTCTGGATGGTTTTCCAGTGATAAAGATAGAGCGGAAGACCAACAAGGATCATCGCAATCGATCCTGAAGTTTCTCTTTGTCTGGATCTATTCTGTTCCTTTTCTGCGCGCGCCTGCGCATCCTTTTCATCAAAACCCTTGCCGCCATCAACAGGTTGTGGCGCTGAGTACTCAAATTTATCCGCGTCTTGAAACACAAAAACTTTTAACCCCAAATCCACCATGCGAACCGTACCAATAACCACAATAAGAAGTCCTATGAGAGAAAAGAGATAAAGATAAATAAGCCGCACATTCACTTTCATACAGCAAGTATATCAGATTCTTTCTGTCTGAGAAAATCTTGGAACAATCCTTTTTTGTTCGCCAGCTCATCATATTTTCCCTGTTGCACAATTTTTCCTTTTTCAAAAACCAAAAT
>CAYICR010000052.1:0-2924 GCA_964361925.1 uncultured Gammaproteobacteria bacterium | reverse complement strand
CTTCCGAAAGGAAGGTTACAAGAAGTCATTCTTGGGCACACCGCCCCCGCGTTGATGAAAATCAGCGCGGGGGCTTTTCGTGGAAAAAGACGTCAAAAGTTCTCCCAAAGTTATCCACATCTTTTTTCCCAATTTATTTAGATTGATTTAACGGCCTGTTTCATACCACTTTTACTCCAGGCCTAGCGCTGAAAAAATATAGGGTTGACAAAGGAAAAAAGACGTGCTAGTATCGGTATAGATATGAAATTTTCTACCCTAGTTTCAACTATCGTCAAACGACTTCAAAGTAAGGCTTCGCTTCATGCGCTTAACCAAAAAGACAAGGCGCTTATTTCCCAGGGCAGAGATCAATTTAAGAAATTACTTGATAAGGGACTAGGTGTCCCGGTGGTATTTCTTTAAGGCAGAAATATCAGGAGTACATTAAAAGTTCAAGCAGATCCATGGGGCTCAAAAAAAGAGCATCGCTTTCGTTACACTAGTTGAAATAAGTTCGGTACGAAAAGCAATGCTCTTATGTAAAGTGGCACTTAGTTCCTTTGGCAGGAATAAAAACTAAATACCTGTTGTCAGTTGTAACAAAAGAGTGGGGATTTGTCAACAAAAATAAGTGAGGCAAAAAGTAGTTGATTTCCTTACTATTACGACATTTTTTAATCAAAAAAACTGCCCATAATTTACGCTTGCTGATTCTAAAGGGGTAGGAATGTTGGGCAGGCATCCCTACCTCCTTAGAGTCTACAAAAAATTCTCGCAATGACAATCTAGAGTCTCTTCGCGAATAATATCTTCCCCCCAACTGTTTGAATAATTCTCACCACCACCACGTCTATGGTTTTGTCTACCGCGTCACTCCCATTTTCTACCACAATCATCGTCCCGTCATCCAAATACCCCACCCCTTGGCTCGCGTCTTTTCCTTTGTGCAAAATTTTGATATGAAGCGACTCGCCGGGAACTGCTTTTACCTTCAGAGAATTCACCACATCATACATATTTATCGCCACAACCTTCTGAATACTTGCCTTTTTGGCCAAATTAAAATCACAAGTAATAATTTTCCCTTTTTTACTTTTTGCCATACTAATAAGCCGTTCATCCACTTCTTTTTGCGCCCCGATTAAATCAGAATCATCCTCCGGCAGTATGACCAATCGAAGCGCTTTGCTTTTTCCTAACTTATCCAAAAATTCCAGCCCACTTCTCCCTCGTTCTCTTCTTACCGTATCTTGAGAGTCCGCGATATGCTTTAGCTCCAACAAAACACTTTCTAGAACTACTACAGTCCCTGTAAGAAGGCGTAAATCCATCACATGAAATATCCTGCCGTCAATAATCGCAGACGTATCCAAAAAAATCGCGTTTTCAATAGGATTTTGCTTCTTCTTTTTCTTGGAACGGCTAGGCATATGCGGAATTCTTGCCATCACAATAGAGGCAATTTCATTGGCTAATTCACCAACCAGCCACCGGGGGAAAAAATATGATAACCGACTCTTCGGTTTTTCCTTTACCATAAAAGTTAAAAGTTTAAAGTTAAAAGTGAAAAGTTATAGTCCAAAGTTTTATAATTTTTAATTTTGAATTGCAATTTTGAACTTTGCATTTTGAATTTTGAATTATTATGTTGATCGTATTACCTCCGCTATTCTTCGATGCTCTTTCGCGGTTACCACGGTCAGGTATCCTCTCTTTTTTGCTTCCTTGATCCTTTTTTCTAGCTGTGATACGGTTCGTAATTCTCCCAAAAGTCCAACTTCGGCAATAGCACATGTTTTTCCAAACGGGATATTTTTGTAGCTTGAATAAAGCGACAGACAAACCGCCAAATCAACTGCCCTATCGCTAACAGACAATCCTCCTGCTATATTTACAAAAATATCCATTGCGGACGTTGGCATACCGCAGTGTTTTTGCAAAACAGCAAGCAATAATTCTACGCGCTTTGCTTCAAGCCCTGAAACTACGCGTCTGGGAAGCGGCAATTTAGAAGAAACTGCCAAACCCTGCACTTCCACCAAGAATACCCTGCTTCCTTCTATGGTCGCGGTCACTACCGATCCACTCGCTGAAGAATTACCCGTAGTAAGAAACATATCCTCCGGATTTTCAATTTGGGTCATGCCCACACCCTCCATCGCAAATACCCCTACTTCATCAACTGGACCAAAGCGATTTTTAAATCCACGAAGAATTCTTGTATTGGTTGTTTTGTCTCCCTCAAAAAACAATACCGTATCCACCATGTGAGAAAGAAGCATCGGGCCTGCCACCATGCCCTCTTTGGTCACATGCCCTACCAAAACAATGGGAATACCCATTTGTTTGGCAACGCGAATAAGAACTTGAGAGCAATAACGAATTTGAGGCACCGAGCCAGCCAAACCCCCAACTGCCTCCGACTCCATAGTTTGGATTGAGTCAATAATAACAAGTGCTGGCTTTTGGTCTTCTATTGCGGATATAATTGAGTCTACATTGTTGCTTGAAAGAAGTAAAAAGGTATTATTTTGTACTCGCTTGGAATTTCCCAAAATTCTTTCTGCTCGTAGCTTTATTTGTTCTACCGACTCCTCTCCGGAAATATAAAGAACCTTTTGTGAACCCTTACTAATGTTTAGTCCCACTTGCAAGAGCAATGTCGACTTCCCAATTCCAGGATCTCCTGCCAAAAGTGTCACCGATCCCAGGACAAATCCCCCACCCAAAACAGTATCTAGTTCTGAAAATCCAGTCAAAAGTCTTGTTTTTTCTGAATATATTATTTCATGAAGCTTTTGGGGAGAAACTCGTTCCGAGTTTCGGCTAGTTGCTAGTTGCTTCTTGCTACTGGCTATATGGAATTCTTTCAAGGAATTCCATGCCCCGCACTCCGGACACTTTCCCAACCACTGCGGAGATTCATACCCACACTCCTGACA
>CAYICR010000051.1:0-2999 GCA_964361925.1 uncultured Gammaproteobacteria bacterium | reverse complement strand
AGAATGAGAATCTACTGTCCTACCGATAGACGAACGGGCCAAGTGATGTTTGTATTTTACCTCAAACAGCTTCACTTCACAACTTTTTGTCAGCGATTATTCATTGGGCTTTTTTCCATTACCCAATCCTTTTCTTATTTTTCGGTCTGCTGAGAAAATTTTCTCCTGAAATAATTTTTTTACCAGTTTTTTGCTCTAATTCTAATCTCGCATTTTTGGCAATTCGCCCACCTTTTTTGGCTGGAAGTTTATTTTCTTCCAAGCCTTCACTATTCATACTTTCAGCAATTTGGCGAGTTGAAAGTTCTGCTAAGGCAGTGAAAATAAGTTCTGCTTCCGTCATATGGTCACGTAAATTTTGCGTCTTCAGGCTTTTGAGCCGTTTATGTTCTTTTATGGTTACTTCAGCCCATTCTTGATGAATAATATTGGTCAGTATCGCATACTCAAGTTGCTCTTTTACCTCATGATCTTTCCAATAGTCGGTAAGTTTATTCCTGGTTTCCTGGCCCATCATTCGTTGTTGGATCCACTTCTGGCTTCTGCCCATTCTTTGCCAATATGAACGTGATCTGTTTAAGGCCTTCTCGGGGTCAGATATCTCTTGAATTCTTTCATACCCTACTTTAGCGAGCCAAAGCTTTATTGGTTCGGCCTTGGGACTTGGTACAGATTGGATAAGGCGGAGCAATGTTTCTGTATCAGCAACATCGGTAGTTCGTAACTTTCCATCGACTGCTATCATCTTCAACTGGTTACATTTTGTAACCGTTTCACTTCCCTCTTTTTTTAAGCGATTTTTCAATACCTTCCAGTAGTTCCTTGCTGATTGAAAATTAGACTGGTTAATAAGTACCTGAATGATGTCAATTACCGAAAAATACCACTTTTCTTTTTTTTCATCCCACTTCCGGCGGATTGTTTTACTTTGGAAAGAAATAATTTGGTTATTATTTTTCATAACGTAGTGCTTGAATTATACTGCGTGAGAGAATTTTTGGAAAGGATGAGATCCTAGTGATTACGTTGTTTGACATCTTCTTTTCTTGTATAATTCTTGTGTGAGTAAGATATTTTTGTCTGTGGTAATTCCCTCGTATGATGAGATGACCAATCTGAAAACGGGTGTATTAGATAGAGTTGATACTTTTTTGTCCAAGAAGAACTTTTCCTATGAAGTGATAGTGGTAGATGATGGATCCACAGATGGAGGAATCGAGTTTGTCTCAGATTTCGCGAAGATTCATCCAGAGTTTCGGTTGCTTAAAAATTCTCACACAGGAAAAGCAGGAGCGGTAACAGCGGGTATGCTATCGGCTATTGGTGAGTATGTACTTTTTACTGATATGGATCAGGCAGCTCCCATAAAAGAAGTAGACCGCTTGCTTCCGTTTTTCGATAAAGGTTTTGATATCGTTATTGGTTCAAGAAGCAGTACTCGTAAAGGAGCTCCGTGGACACGAACACTTATGGCTTTGGGCATGATAATTTTGCGTAAATCCCTTATTGGTCTTTCTGATATTTCAGATACCCAATGTGGATTTAAAATGTTTCGAAACAGTGTGGTTAAGAGGCTTTTTGCCAAGGTAAATACTATCCATAATGGGTTTAGCGCGGTTTCTGGTTCGAGTGTTTCCGCGGGATTTGATGTGGAATTGTTATATGTAGCGGACAAGATGAAATACAAAATTAAAGAAGTGCCAGTTGAATGGATGTATGTCGAAACTCGAAGAGTAAATCCGATAAAAGATTCTATAGAAGGGTTGCTTGATTTGGTGCGTATCAAGAAAAATGATTTTTCAGGTGTATACAAAATATGATATTTTCGGGTAAAAATATCCTGATTGCATACAGCGTTATTGCTGTTTTATTGTTTCTTTATTCATTTACCCAAGTAGATCTTGGTCTTACTCTCACCCAAGCGTCGTGGTGGCAGGTGCTTCAAACATCGTTTCAATATGTTGGGTATTTTAATCGTCCGCTTTCAGCTGCTTTATATACAGCGCTTGTTCTTTTTATGTTTATTCTTTATGGTTTGTTGTTATGGCTTGCGCATCAAAAAAAACTTGAAAAAAAACATGTGTGGATTTCCCTTTTGGTAACAGGTGGAGTTCTTTTGTTCTCGTACAGCGCTTTTTCATATGATATTTTCAATTATATTTTTGACGCAAAAATAGTCACGTACTATAATCTCAATCCATATGTGTACAAAGCATTGGATTTTCCAAATGATCCCATGCTTTCTTTCATGCATTGGACACATAGAGTATATCCCTATGGTCCGATTTGGCTAGCGGTTACAGTTCCACTTTCTTTTTTGGGATTTACATTTTTTCTTCCAACATATTTTTTGTTCAAAGCTTTAGGAGTTGCCAGTTATTTGGGATCTGTTTATTACATAAGTAAAATTTCCAAGAAAATATTTCCGCAGTCAGAAATTAGTAATATGGCATTTTTTGCCTTTAACCCTCTGGTAATTATTGAAAGCTTGGTCAGTGCTCATAATGATATTTTTATGCTATTCTTGGCACTCTGGTCTTTTTCTATGCTTTTGGAAAAGAAAAAAATGTTCGCGTTTGTGCTAATACTTTTCTCAATAGGGATAAAGTTTGCTACTCTTTTCCTTTTCCCTGTTTTACTTATCATTTCTTTTTGGCAGAAAAAAGGCAAGAACATATCGTGGGATTTAGTTGTTTTGTTTATTACCTTGTGTATGTCAATCGCAGTTGTTTTGGCTTCAATCAGGACTAATTTTCAACCATGGTATCTGCTTCTCGTACTGCCGTTTGCGTGCCTTTTATCCAAAAAGTATTATGTCGTAATTCCGGTATTTTGTATTTCTTTTTTTGCTCTTTTATCGTATGCGCCATTTCTCTATATGGGTAATTGGGATCCTCCAATTCCCTCATTATTATCGGTTTTTTGGATGAGTTCTGTTATGATATCAACAGTAGCAGTTTTTCTGTATAAACATGTTAAAAAAGTTTAATACTTATTAT
>CAYICR010000050.1:0-3138 GCA_964361925.1 uncultured Gammaproteobacteria bacterium | reverse complement strand
TTAAAAGAGAAAGAAGGAGCTGGAAAAATCATTACAAAAAAAATAGTAGTACCATCAGAAGAAGAAATTAAGCGGAATAATCGGTCAAGAAGCGCAAAAATGCGTGTTATTGAAAAAATATAACAAAACATATGAAAAAACCATTATCTTTTATCTCAGTCATCGTAGGAATTGTGGTTTTATTGACTGTTCTTCAAGTCGTGGTTTCGAATAAGCTTTCAACCACAGGCGTAGTTTTAGGAAGATATCAAGATGAGATTAGAAAATATGAAACAGAAAACACTATTCTTGCTCAAAAATTACTCATCTCTACTTCTCTTGCTTCTATAGCATCCCAAGCGGCATCTCTGGGTTTTATTGAAGGCAATAATAAGCTTATATTATCAGCACCAATTCCTTTAGCAAGGGAGAGATGATGTGGAGGTATCGCACGGCACTTTTTCTTCTTGTTGGTGGATTCTTCCTCATAATCCTTCGTTTATTTTATTGGCAAGTAGTGCGTGCTGAAGAGTTAAGCAGTTGGGGAAAATCTCAGTATGCGACGCAGTTGAAAATTTTTCCAAAACGCGGAGAAATTCGCACATCTGATGGTTATCCCATAGCCACCAATAATGTTTCATACCTGGTATTTATTAACCCCAAAGAAGTAGGAGAAAAAGAAAAGATTAAGACTACTACTATTCTTTCGTCTTTTTTGCAAATCGATTCTGCAAGCGTAAGCGGTGCGCTTAAGAAAGATTTATATTGGGTTCCGCTTCGAAATAATATCTCCCCTGAATTAAAAGAAAAAATTGAATTATTAAAACTTACCGGGGTAGGTTTTGAAGAGCAAAGTATCAGATTTTACCCTGAAGCCTCATTGGCAGCTCATCTGATAGGGTTTGTGGGAAAAGATGAGGCAGGGGATAACAAGGGATATTTTGGCGTGGAGGGATACTATGATAGGCAATTGCGGGGGAAGGCAGGCAATGCAGTATTTATCAAAGACGCGTTTGGAAGGCCAATTTTGGCAAAAGCAGACGATAAAGAAAGCCAGATAGATGGTCGTTCTCTTATATTATCTATTGATAGGGTTATTCAATTTATCGCAGAGAATAAATTGAAAAAGGGTTTAGTCAAATATGGCGCAGTAGGAGGAGCTGTTGTTATCATGAATCCAAAAACAGGAAATATTCTCGCAATTGCCAGTTTTCCCTCGTTTGATCCGTCTTCATATCAGGAGTTTGATAGTACTTCTTATAAAAATCCTGCAGTTTCTAATCTTTTTGAGCCGGGATCCACATTTAAATCTTTAATAATGTCAGCGGGTATAGATGCAAAAGTAGTTAAACCTGATACGAAATGTCCAATTTGCGCGGGTCCTGTTGCCATAGGTGAGTATCAAGTGCGTACATGGAACAATGAGTATCATAAAGATGTTACGATGACTGATGTTATTAAAAATTCTGATAATATCGGAATGGTGTATGTATCACAGGAATTGGGAATTGAGAAAATGCTCGAGTATTTTGAAAAATTTGGTATAGGAAGCCTGACGGGGATTGATTTGCAAGGAGAAACCGTCGCAGAGTTAAAACCACGAAATCAGTGGTATCCGATTGATATCGCAACCGCAAGTTTTGGTCAGGGTATTTCTATAACGCCAATTATGCTTTTAACTGCGTTTTCATCAATTGCCAATGAAGGAAAACGCATGGAACCACACGTGGTTGCCAAAATAGAAACAGCAAAGGGCGAAATTATAGAAATAAAGCCCAAGATGATCAACCAGCCAATTTCATCAGAAACTGCGAAAGTTATGAAAGAAATACTGGTAAAAGCTGCATCGCAAGGTGAAGCAAAATTTGCAAGCGTGAAGGGATATCGCATCGCAGGAAAAACAGGAACGGCGCAAATTCCAATCGCTGGTCATTATGATCCCAATAAAACTATTGCTTCGTTTATTGGTTTTGCGCCCGCTGATGATCCTAAATTTGCTATGCTTGTGGTGGTTGATAAACCCACTTCGTCTATTTATGGTTCAGAAACTGCAGCGCCGATATTTTTTGATATCGCAAGCGATTTATTTACCTATTATAATATTGCTCCAACAGAATAAAGAATAAAGCTCTTTATGTCATGTATCCAGCTTTCCACCTAAGGGGTGGGATAGATAGGACACCTAGGGATAGGGAAAAATTCTTTTTACTCCTCAAACGTCAAATGTTTAATTTTATCCAGTGTTCTTTGATAGTCTTTCTGATCAATTATAAACTGTTTATATTGCTCTTTATTTTTAAAAAAGGACAATATTACTTTAGCATCGCTTGGTCCACTATTTAGTCCAATATATTCTGGAAGTGAGGAATAGGGATATTTTATTAGGCTATCAACGTCTTTTACCACATAAGATGTATAGGGGTTCAAATGAATATATCTCGATACATGCATAAGTTGTTCATCTGTTTCCATCCTTGTGGACTTGAATTGGTCAAGAAAAAGTGGTCCCACTCTTTCATGCCTCGTGTTGAAATAACGAGTGAAGCTATTTTCAAATAGGCCTATAAATTTCGAAATTCCATTATCGATATTTTGTCTTAGTAAAAAATGAAAGTGATTTGGCATGAGGCAAAAAGAAATTATGCTCACTAATTTTTGAGAGTATTTTACTAATGAGCGCATAATGTCGTCTCGTTCTAGGAGTGATAATTTTAAAAAACGAGAAAGTTTTAATGGCGGAGAAACATGCCGATAGTAATCGAGTATTTGCATTGCCCTATGGCACTCATACGCATCTGTAAAAGTATGTCTTTTGTCTATTCCCCTATTGAATATATGATAAAACTCGTTGGTTACTAAGGGATGAATTCGATATGGCACTATAGTAAAATACTAGAGTAATTCTCCTTAGGTGTCAATACGACTCCACCCCTTAAGTGGAATGTTTGCGCATAATGTAGCATAATGTTTTATTGAGCTTTCTAATATAGGCCAAAAACGATATAATAGGGTTATGTGGCAGTATGTGAAGAACTTGTTTCATCTTTTGGTGGCTTGGATAGCTTGCGTTTATTATCAATTCCCCTCTAAAAACCTTACGGTTATTGGAGTAACTGGTACTGATGGAAAGACCACAACTGCTCATATTATTTACCACAT
>CAYICR010000049.1:0-3690 GCA_964361925.1 uncultured Gammaproteobacteria bacterium | reverse complement strand
TTGTCTCCCAATTGACACGCTTTTTCTATTTCTTTGATTTCGTGTGGGTTCTTTATAGCTCTTAAATCACTCAGGGTAAAATGATTTAAATTATTGACGGCTGATGAGATCAGTTTATATTCGGCAACAGTAAGGTTGTCTTCTTCGATTCCTAATTTTTTTATCTGGTGTTTTTTGGCAAGCTCTTTCAAAATATCTGAAAGGGTTTTTCCTCCAGATATTTCCATGAGTTGAAAGTCAGCAACTTTTTTCTTTACCGCTTGACCATAACGAGGATCAGTAATGATGTATTGGTGATTCTTGCAAATTAACAAATATGCCTCACGTTCTTCAGGGGAGAATCCATGATAATTGGTGAGATAAAAAATATTGGGTACAGAAGAAACCAACAACGCATCAAGATTGCTTTCCTTGAGTAATTGTTTTACGTGGGCGACGCGGATATTCATAGGGAGATTAGGGTTTTACGGGAGATGTTGGGGATGGTGTTATTTTAAGGTCAACTTTAATGTTTGGGTTCTTTGGTACGTCAGGGAAAAGGAGAATTCTGGACGCGAGGATACGATCTTGGTCTGTTTTGGAGGGAAATCCAATTACGATGACATGTTCTCCAATTTTCATTTTGGAAAATCCCGACTTGGTTCCTTGGGCATTTGTATCATAGGAAATTGTCCTGGTGATGTTCGCGACTTCTATCGCAGTTGTTGTACCATCTTGGCTCACGACATTTATTACAAATTCTTCTTTATCAACCGATGATATGGCGCCGTGAAGAGTCTGGGGGAAGATCATCACATCAACAAATCGAGAGAGAATTCTTCGGGATTGCTTGTTGTAGAGCCCAAGTATGCCTACCTTGCTCCCTTTGGAAATATCAGAAATGCCAAATGCTCCCTTTGCCGAGGGTGAAGAAAATTTTGTAAGGTCATCTACATCGGCAAATCTTGTAGTGTTGTGTATATCATTGATGGTGATTTGAGACGCGGTTACCTCTGTGACTGTACCAATAAGTCCTCTTCTATCAACAAGTTTTAGTTGGGCTACTCGAGAGGCGATTCGGTCTTTCAGTTGATTGATTTGAGTATCGGCCTTGATGGTGGGGGTTGGCGAAAGCGCGAGCACAGGATTTGCGTATCCCAACAATGAAACAATGACAAGGGCGAACAATGAAACAATAATAAGGTTTAGCTTATTCATATTCTAAAATGTTTCGGCTGAATAGGTAATTGTTCGTGTTTCGACTACTTCTTGGCCATTGGGGAAAATCGCAGTAATTTCCAAAATGTTTTGCCCGTCTTGTATCGAAAGAGTAGTGGTAAAGTTGCCGTTTTGTGCAGGGGTGACGACCTCATCGTTGGTATTGGCGGAGATGATTATGATGGCTTCCTTGGCGGTGTTTCCTGATACCGTTACTGTTTTTTTGTCAGTTACTTCTTCATCAATCGGGGTAAAAATTGTAAGCACTGTTTTGGCGTTGGGAGTGGGCGTAGGGGTTTTTATGGATGTAATATTTTTTGGGGGAGCTTGGGAGATAGTTTTGGTGCTTTGGTAAAAGTAGAATCCAATACCTGCAACCAAGAGCCCGGTACACACTGCGATAAGAGAAAGAATAATTTTTTCTGCTTTCATGAATTATCCGATTGTAGTACGACAATAGCGTGTCTTATGATAGGTGAAATATTTCTTCTTGTCAAGCAAACGAAAGGTATGATAGTATGAAGTACAAATGGAAATAGCATTTCTTTCTCCCAATAGTATCAGAATTAAAGGTAAGCAAGGAATTCTCATGGTTGATCCCGGGGTAAATGGGGCCAAGCAGACCGCTGATGTGGTCGTAGTGTTACAAGCATCAGATGCTCATAAAAATTTCGCCGTTGAAGGAGCACGACTTATGATATATGGCGTGGGAGATTATGAGGTTGCGAATATAAAAATCACTTCAAATTCTTTTGCGGGAGAACTGGTGCATGCAATACGCATTGACGGAGCATCAGTAACCATTGGGAGCGCGAAAGCGCTTTCTGGGCTTGCGGAACAATTGAATGAAACACAAATACTTGTGGTGCGGGCAGGGGATTCTCTGGGACAAGCAGTGACAGCTCTTGGTCCAAGGGTTTTGGTTTTATATGGAGAAGGCGCTACGGAAGATGCTAAAAATTTTGGAAAAGAAGGATTAACGCCTGTAGGTAAATATGTGATATCTGCTGAGAAACTTCCCCAAGACATGGAAGTAGTGTTGTTGGGATAATGTATGGCTAACATAAAGGTTCCTCCACACAATGAAGATGCAGAACAAAGCGTTTTGGGAGCAATTCTTATTGACAAAGACGCGATTAATGAAGTGGCGAGCATGCTTTCCCCAACGGATTTTTATAACGACACAAACAATATTATTTATACTGAAATGGTTCGCCTTTTCCATGATTCCAAGCCAATTGATACACTAACACTTACCTCTGGTTTGAAGAAGAAAAAGCTCTACGAAAAAGTTGGCGCGTCGTATCTGAGCGATTTGGTAAATTCAGTTCCTACCGCTGCCAATATCGAAGAATATGCTCGTCTTATTAAAGACGCCGCGACCAAACGCCTGCTTATTCGTTCGGGAGGGGAGATGGTAGAGCTGGCTTTTGCGGAAGAAGAAGTCAAGCATATTTTGGATAAAGCAGAATCCGCGCTTTTTTCTATTTCTCAAGGACACACAACACAGGGTTTTATTCCAATAAAAGTAGCGCTTGCTGAGAGCTTTGATCGTATCGATGATATGCATCGAAAAGGAGAAACGCTTCGGGGCGTACACACTGGTTTTACTGATTTGGATAATTTGCTTTCTGGTATGCAGGATTCTAATTTGCTTATTTTGGCAGCTCGTCCCGGACAGGGAAAAACAGCTTTGGCCATGAACATAGCCCAGTATGTAGGAGTAAAAGAAAAAAAAGGTGTTGGTATTTTTTCATTGGAAATGAGCAAAGAAGAATTGGTGGATCGCTTACTGGTAAATCAAGCAGATATAGATGCGTGGAGACTGAAAACCCGGAAATTGACCGAGGATGATTATGACAAGATTTCCCTTGCAATGGGAGAACTGGGCGAGGCTTCTATATTTATCGACGATACTCCCGGAATTTCAGTGGCTGAAATTCGAAGTAGAGCGAGGAAACTTATGCTTGCACATCCATTGAAATTAATTGTGGTTGATTATTTACAGCTGATAAATCCCGGAAAAAGAATGGAAAATCGGGTACAGGAGGTTTCGTTGGCATCTCAAGGGTTAAAAAATTTGGCTCGTGAATTAAAAATTCCAGTTCTTGCTCTTTCACAGCTTAATCGCTCAGTTGAGCATCGGGGAGAAAGAAAGCCACAGCTTGCTGACCTTCGTGAATCAGGAGCCATAGAGCAGGATGCGGACGTAGTCATGTTCATTTACCGTCCTGATGAAGAAATTACACCAACCGTTCTTACGAAATTGCTTATTGCCAAGCATAGAAATGGTCCAGTTGGAGAAATAGATTTACTTTTCAGGGGAGATAGGATAAGATTTTATAATATAGAAAAAAAGAGGGGAGGTGAATAAATAATGGATAATAACAATAATAATCCCGTAATTCCAGCACCAGTAGTATCTGCAACACCACCGGTGGTTGAGGAACAGCCGTCAATAGTAGTTCCAGCACCACCAGATCCAGTTGTACC
>CAYICR010000048.1:0-3994 GCA_964361925.1 uncultured Gammaproteobacteria bacterium | reverse complement strand
ATAATATAGGGATCATCCCGAAGAAGCAATGTTCCCTCAAGAAACGCAATCATAAGTTACCACACATTATAACACAGGAGTTTTCAAACTCTTTTTTCACCATACGACTTTTTGGTAAAAGCGTGGGTTATCGCAGTGGCGAGGGCATCGACTGTATCATCTGGCGTTGGAATAACTTTTAGTTTTAAAATCATCTTCACCATTTTGCCCATTTGCGATTTTTCTGCTCTCCCGTAACCAGTAACTGCGACTTTTACCTGAAGAGGTGTATACGTAAAAAGGGGTAAATGAAACTGTGCTGCAACTAACAAGATTACTCCCCTTGCCTGTCCTACTACCATCGCGGTTTTCACATTTTTACTAAAAAATAAATCTTCAATCGCCATAATATCGGGCTTATACTGCTTTGCAAGACGGGAAAGAGTTTCATAAATATCTTTCAAGCGCTCACCCGTCTCCTGCTCTGCCGATGTCTCGATGCACCCGTAATTTCGAGCTTCAAGCTTCGAGCTTCGAGTTTCTACCACGGCCCATCCACATCTCCCAATTCCTGGATCGATACCTAAAATTTTCATTTATCCTATTTTAGCACTATCTCTTGTCAAAAAGAAGAAATTAAGATACAATATAAGCCTCATGCAAAAACATCCACAACTAAAAGTAGAAAAAAGATCAGTTTTTGGTAACAAATTAAAAAAACTTCGCAAAGATGATATTCTTCCTGCTAATGTGTACGGAAAAGGTGTCCCGTCAACTGCCGTACAAATGCCCGTGAAAGATTTTCAGTCTGTATACACAGAAGTTGGAGAAACAGGGCTGGTCGACCTGATGATTGGGGAAGAAAAAAGACCAGTTCTTATTCACAATGTGCATATCGAACCAATTTCAAGGAACGTACTTCATGCAGACTTCTATCAAGTCAACCTGAAAGAAAAAGTAAAAACCATGGTTCCTTTGGTTATCATAGGACAGGCTCAGGCTGTTACCGACAAGGCTGGACTAGTGATGCAGCCTATTACTGAAGTTGAGGTAGAAGCGTTACCAGAATCTCTTCCTGAAAATATTGAGGTCAATATCGAACATCTCGCGCTTGTGGACGATCAAGTAACGGTTGGCGATATCAAGGCCCCGCAAGGGGTCACTATTCTTACTGATTCCGGACAAGTAGTGGTAAAAATCGCAGAATTAGTATCTAAAGAAGCGCAGGAAGAAGCAGCTGCAGAGGTCGCCGCGGCCCAAGCTGCAAAAGCTGCCGAGGCTCCTGAGGGAGAAGCCCCTGCTGCTACTGATGAAGCAAAGCCAGGTGAAAGCGAAAAACAAGCCGAAGATCCACAAGAAAAAGTTTAATCTTCTCTTATTTTGCTAATATTTTTTGTAGTTCTCTAGCTTTTGCGAAATTTGGATCAAGCGCCAAAGCCTTCTCCAAACTCTTCTTTGCGCCATCCATATCCCCTAACTGATATTGCAATAAAGAAACATTCATAAAAGCATCTCTATAATCTGTATGCTTTTCTACTACTTTTTCCCAGAAAACTAATTCTTTTTGTATCCCCGCTCTCGCTTTTTCCAAATCTCGTAAATCACCCATGCTTTTTACATACACTGTGCCCAAAACCAAGAGCGATAATCCCAAAAATACAGAAATAACAATAATAATCATTCTCCATTCGGTAAAAAATCGGGAAATACTCGGTAATTGTACGATTTTAGCCGTAGGCGATTTGATATTGGGTGTTTTTACGGTTCTTTTTTTCATATATCTAGCTTGAGGACGGCCATTTTTCAATCATTATAGACTCCCCGTGTCCGGGCATTTTTTGGTATATTTCTTCTGTTACGAATGGCATAAAGGGATGAAGAAGTTTTAAACAAGTCACATACACATGCAACAACACCGACAATGCTATGTCTTTATCTTCTCTGTTTTTCACACTTTCTATGTATTTATCTGCCATTTCATGCCACATGAATTGGTAAATCAGTTCTCCAGCCTCCGAAAATCTATACTTTTCCAGCGACTTATCTACCCCAACCATGAGATTTCCTAAGCCCTTAACAAGCTCCGCATCTTCATTTGTTAAAGTTTTCTTATCTAAATCTTTATAATCGGGTATGTCCCTCCCCCATTGTTCAATCATGAGCAATATAAAGCGCGCCATGTTCCAAATCTTATTCGAAAAATGCTTGTAGGCAATAACTTTGTCGCGAGGGAATGAAAAATCTTTCCCGTTGGCCGTTCCTGAAATAAGCCCCATCCGAAGCGCATCTACTCCGAATTCCTGCATATATTCTTCTGGGTTAATAACATTTCCAAGGCTTTTGCTCATTTTTCTTCCATCAATAGCCCTTACAAGGCCGTGGAGATATACGTCTTTAAAGGGAACTTCTCCTGTCAAATAAATTCCAAACATAATCATACGAGATACCCAAAGCCTTATAATCTCCCACCCCGTCTCCATCACGTCTGTCGGATAAAATTTCTTAAAATCTGATGACTCCGGATACCCAAGCGTTATTAACGGCCATTGACCTGATGAAAACCATGTATCGAACGTGTCTGTTTCGCGCAAGTACATACCTTCGGGTTTTTCTCGCCCTATGGTTGGCTCTGCTGATTCCAATGCGATGAGTTTTTGAAGCCCTGTCTCTATTTCCTCAAATGAATACTCTTTCAAAAGATTATCCATGTTACCTGTAATAATTTCTTTGTTTTTGTTCAAAAACTTAACCAGTAGTTTTTCTGCTTGCGTTTCTGTGTTATACCAGACGGGAAACTGAATACCCCACACGGTCTGGCGAGAAATTGGCCAATCTCTCATCTGCTCCATCCACTGCGTATAGGTTATTTCTCTCCATTGCGGGTAGATTTTTATCTTCCCATCCAAAACCGCTTGCAAAGCTGGTTTTTTTAGTGATTCTACTTTTACAAACCAGTTTGGAAACACCATTGGCTCAATGTCATGACCAGCTTTATAACAAACGGCAACCGAATGGGTGTAGTTCTCGTCAATCTTCTCTATTAATCCTCGTTTTTGTAAATCCGCAACCACTATCTCTCGAGCCTTTTTGACGCTGAGTCCTTTGTATGGCCCTGTTTTTTCGGTAAGCTTTCCCTCGAGATTAATTACGCTTTTTATCTCCAAATTATGCCTCAGACCCGCCTCGAAATCGTTTTTGTCATGTGCTGGCGTCACCTTTACCACACCAGTGCCAAACTCTGGATCTACAAAATTATCTGCAATAACCTTAAGCCTTATTGGACCAAGCAGATCCTCTGCTTCAATTTCTTGCCCAACATACTTTGTATACCGTATGTCTTTAGGGTTAACCGCAATCGCAGTATCGCCAAATTTCGTCTCTGGCCGTACAGTTGCAAGCGTAAATGGACCATATTTAATGTAATATAGGGGGTCTTTTCTTTCTATGTAATCTATTTCTAAGTCGGCAAATGTGGTACCGCATTTCGGGCAAAAATTTACTAGGTAATCTTTACGTAAAATGAGTCCCTCTTGGTACATCTTCTCAAACGTATCATAAACTGTTTCTATGGAGTGAGTGTCAAGAGTAAACACATACCTACTCCAGTCTACGCTCGCACCCATTTGACGAATTTGTGCCTCAATGGTGTGCTTGTTATCTTGCACAAATTGAGAAATTTCTTTGTACAATTCTTCACGGCTATAGTCGAAGCGAGATTTTCCCTGCTTTTTTAGTTCTCTTTCAAAAGTAGTCTGCGTTTCAAACCCTGCATGGTCTGTACCAGGTAGCCACAATGCTGCGTACCCCTGCATTCGCTTCCATCTAATAAGCAAATCCTCTATCGCAATCATAAGCACGTTACCTGTGTGCATTTTTCCACTCGCATTAGGCGGAGGAAGAATGATTGTATACGGCTCCCCGTCGGGGTTCACTTCAGGCTTAAAATACCCACTTTCTTCCCATTTTTTGTACAATTTGTCCTCTACGTCTTTATGATTATACGCTTTGTCCATAT
>CAYICR010000047.1:0-4302 GCA_964361925.1 uncultured Gammaproteobacteria bacterium | reverse complement strand
CTTTTGGAACGGATTGATAAATAATTTTTTAAAATACTTTTTTCCAAACCAAAATATCCCCAGTAGTATTACCACAAAGAACACGTTTTTCAACATAAATTCTACCAACGGAATTCCTGCGCGAAACGCAATAGTTCCCCACATCATCCCCCATACTGATTGCGAAAGAAACGAAAGCAGAAAGAATCGAACAAAAGGCACCTTCACCACCCCCGACGCAGTGGCCACAAAAGAAGCGCTCCCTGGCGAGATGTATCCAAGCAAAAAAGATTTTATATGATGTTTTTCCAACTTTTCCTTTGTTTCATTCATCTCCTCCTGCATCCCAAAACGAGAAAATATATAATGCCACCCGTATCTACCCAGCACATAATCTACTGTATAGGAAAGCATGAGACCTGACGTACCTGCCAACACCACCAAAGGAAGAGAGAGAATTCCCTGCGCAGACAGCGCGGCGCCAAGAAGCATAACCGTAGAGCCAGGAACATAAAACCCAACCAAAAATAATCCCTCTAAAACACCACCTGCAAAAATTAAATAATATCCATATCTCTCATATGGAATCCTCAGTGATTCTACAATCTCTGAAGATGCAGGAACTTGCTGACGAATTACTAACATGATAGCAATATATAGGAGGAAAAAAATAAGTGGCGTCAATTCTATTGCGTAGCGTAAAAACTTAGACATAAGAGAAATGCTGTAGGAATATTTTCTTCATTTCATCCCTATTGCCAGCAGTAGCCACTATGTCTTTAATTAATTTTGCCAATACCAAAGGTTCGCCACTTTTTTCCACAAAATAATCAACAGATGATAACGATTGTAATCCCTCCACTACACCCTTACTTTTTTCTAAAGATTCCTGGAGAGAATACGTTGCGAGATTTTTTCCAAACATAAAATTTCTGCTTTCTTCGCTACTACAGGTGAGCATCAAATCTCCCATAATACCCAAAACTGCGTCTTGATGAATAGGATGTCCTAATTTTTTATTAAGCCTGCTCATCTCCTCATATGCCAACAATATGATATTCGTCCTCGTATTGACCCCAAATCCAATTCCCTGCACCACTCCGCATAAAATCGCGTAAATATTTTTAAACGCCGCGCCCAACTCTACCGCCTCCACTCCATCAACTACACGAACCCTGAAAAAACCTGTTTCAAATAAATACCTTATTTCTTTTACGAATTCTGCTTTGCGGAATGCAAGGTTCACCAATGTCGGCATATCATCTATGACTTCCTGCGCAAAAGAAGGACCTAGCAAGGAAAAATAGTGAGCACCGGGAAACATATCAGTAATTATCTGATAGGGAAATCTGTGCGAGTTAATTTCTATCCCTTTGGAACTATTTACCATAAATACGTTTTCTTTTTTATCTATAAAGGGAAGTACATCTCTTATCGCATTTGTAGGAAGCGCGAGCACCACCATGTCTGAGGCAATACGGGATGTTTTGTCCCAAAAAACTATCTCTTTTTCATGTGTGGATAGCACATGGTAGAGCGCATGTCCCCACGCCCCCTTTCCAATAATCGTAATGCTCACCCTGTATACTCCTTCATAATCTTTGGGATCTCCTCTACCAAATCTGAAGAATTAAAATACGTTCCCATTCTTTTTTCAAGAGATTCTCCTGCTTTTTTATTTAGGAAACTGCCCATTGTTGCAGAGAAAAACGCATCATTTTTACAATAAAGCGCAGCTACCAGTCCTGCCAACACATCTCCCGTTCCCCCTTTGGTCATCCCCGCACTCCCACCTGTTATCTGCACACATTTTGTTGGACTACAAACAGTATCCACTGGACCCTTGAGAAGGATTGTACAGTTGTGTTCTTTTGCAAAAGGTAAAACGTCAAACGTAACAGGTAACACGTTTTCTGTTCGTGTCACGTGTCGCGTATCACGTGTTACACCAAATAACATTTCAAACTCCCTTTGGTGTGGCGTTAAAATTGCGTGCTGAGGAATAACTGAGGGATCAATCGTCTGCAAACTCCCTCCATCAATAACCCACTTCTTATGAAGATATTTTTTTAATAATCTTTCTGTTAACTCTTTAGTGTCATCATCTCCTTCTTCCTCTCCTTCTTTTCTTGGCAACCCCGGACCAATGAGAATACAATCTGCATCAGGAATATATTCCTCCACCCGCCCACGCGGTACTACTATGCCGTTTCTAAATTCTTTCTTCAAATCCAAAACAATCTGATTATTTTCATCAACTGAAGAAAAATACACCATGTCCACTATTTTTGAAGCTATTTGAAGCGCCCAAAGCGATGCCGCGTGAAAAAGACAGGAGCCACCTATAACAAGAAGTTTCCCATTTTGCCCTTTATGAGAATTGAGATCTGGAACATAAAGTTTGCTAAAATCTGGCACAAAATCATTCATTATAGCTTTAATTCTATCACAGAAGAATGTTCTATATGAGAATGCCCAATAAACTCTTTGTGTGTTGTGCTGATAATTGTTTGCTGATGAGTAATCATTTGCGTAACCAGCTTGATATGGTCGTCATCGAGTTCTGAGAAAATATCATCGAGAAGTAATATCGGACGAAGCCCCAAAAGTTTTTCTATATACTGAATTTGCAAGAGCTTGAGTTGTACCACTGCGAGTCTTTGCTGTCCGCGCGATCCAAAACTTCGGATATCAACTCGCTTTTTTTTTACTAACATCAAGACGATGAAGTCGTCGCGATGCGGACCTACCAGGGTCACTCCCGAAAGCATCTCTTCCCTTTCATACTGAACCAGTCGTTCTTTAGATATCACACTTTTGTCATAAATAAGTTGAATGTCCAAGATATCTTTTTGACTACTATTTATAAACGCAATAAATTCTTCTCGCTTTTTGGTAATTTCCTGTCCAGTTCGAATTACTAGCTCATCCCAATACTCAAAGTGTTTACTGTTTCGCCTGCCACTTTCTTTTACCACCTGAAGAAGCGCGTTGCGCTGACGAATACCCTTGTCATATTCGCTTTTGGCACTCCTGTATTCCCTATCTACCTGCTCGAGTACGTTATCAAGAAACTCCCGGCGAAACGATGGAGAAAGAATAATAATATCCAAATCACTTGGGCAGAAAATAACAGCTGGAAGCATCCCCACGAAATCGCTTCTTCGCTTGGCCACTCCGTTAATCATAAATTTTTTAAACTGTGTCCTTATTCCTGCCACCATGCCCGTGGTTACCATAACCTCAAGTTTTACCACTTCTGAATTCTGCTCTGCAGAACCGCTCACGCGACCTATTTCTTTTCCAAACGCAACCATGTTCGCGTCTTTCTCCGCGCGAAAACTCTTTCCGCTGGCGAGTAAATAAATTGCTTCCATGAGATTTGATTTTCCGCAAGTATTGGGACCAAGGATGAAGGTAGTTTGAGAATTGAAATCAAAAGATGCCTTCGTATAACTTCTGAAGTTTTGAAGAGAAATATGCTTTAGCAACATGAAGAAAATTTCTAATTACTAATTTCTAATTGACCTAATCAAATTCCAATTTAAAAAATATTTAATTTTTCTTACTTAGAAATTAGATCAATTAGGTTAATTGGATCAATTTACTCAATGGTCGTTCCCACGAACTCTTTTCCTGCGAAATAGTTTTCCATATTTTCCATATTTCTCCCATTGAGCACCACTACTTTTAGCTTCAATTCTTGTGATCTCTTGGAAGCAACCGGATCAAAAGGCGCGTTCATCCCAGGATTCCATTCATCTCCTACAATTTTTCGAAAATCTTCCCAGGAAATTTTTTCTATTGGCCTTGCGTCTGGATATTTATTGGGATCTTTATCATATACATGGTCTATGTTGGAAAGATTAATAATTGTTGAAATATCATAATCCTCTGCCAGCAACACCGCGCAAAAATCCGTAGACCATCCTGGTTTCCAACCAGCAGCCACCACGACTTGCTCACTTACTTTTCGAATAATTTCATAATGCTTCAGTACGTAAGGATGCGCCACTTCTTTAAAAATCGTACGGATTAACTGAGCATTGAGCCGAGTGGCATGAATACCGAGCCAGTCCAAATCATCTCTTGATAGCTGATGCCCTACGATACTTTCTCCTGCATCACGATATTGTCTGGCGGTTGCTCCGCCCCCTACTACCAAAAAAAACTGGCGGTGTGGATTACTTGCCAGTTGACCCCTTACAAAGGTATTAAGCTTCTCCAGAAATTGGGTATCAATCCCTCCATGAGGAGCGACCAAAGAACCACCTACTGAGAGAATTACTCTTTCCGAAAAATTACTATTGGCCATATGAATTA
>CAYICR010000046.1:0-4541 GCA_964361925.1 uncultured Gammaproteobacteria bacterium | reverse complement strand
TGGAGAATTGTTTAGAGCTTGAATTACTATAAGATACATGGTATAATATAGGGTATGCACGAATTAGGTCCAAAACGTCCCGAACCATTTATGGCTCCTCATGGAAAGGGTGGGGGAAGTAGTCAACAGTGGCCATGGACTTTGTCGCGTAGACTCTTTATTGCCACTTCGGTCTTAGCTACTGGTGCGGTTTTGGAAGTAGCATGTACTCCTAATAATAATGCGTCCGTTGAAGATTTAAGAAGGAAATTGGGAATTATTCCTTCAACTTCGCGTGAATCATTTGCTCAATCTGCTGCTCATCTCGCTACAAATCCAGCTGCGTTTGTGGGTAGTAGAATAGAATATACCAGTGAGTTAGGGAAGAAAGTAAGAATCGAAGTTGATCGAGGTGGGGAGCCAAGAGTGCTCGATGTACTCTCTTCGGTAGTTGTAGAATATCCTGATTCGGGTACGGCTCGTCTTAACCCAACAGTCCAAACAATAAGCGCTAATAATCGTCATTTGGTCGTTTATGGAACCCAAGGGACAATTGATAGAGTCCGTAAAAATGAAACAGTAGTCCACGAGTTTCTCAGTGAATACTTTGGATCTATAAATAAGCCATGTGTACTTCATATAATATTTTTACCTCAGGCTCAAAACATACCTCTTTTAGATATTGGAAATATGGGAGATAGTCCCAGAGCTCATCCTACTTCTTTAGCACGACTCGGAACGCTGTATGACAAAGAGACTAATGATGTTTTGAAGTATGACATTATTGTGAATATTCCACTAACCCATCGGTACGCTGCAGAAGTAGGATATTCTGAGAAAGAAATAATGGTACAGAATCTTGCCAACGAAGCAACAGACATGTTTGTATATGAGACCTGGCCTCGCGTGGGAAGAGAGCATTCTCCCCAGGGAATAAGTACCCTAACAGGAATATTGGCGTCCATAGATAAAAGCACTGCAAAAATGATTTTAGGAGATTCCCACGAGAAATTTGTTAAAATAATAGTAGATGAAATGCAGCGTATCGGAAAACCTAAAAAAATAAAATAATTGAAGGTTTTAGAGGTTTGCTAAATCGAGTTTTATCCCCGGACTCATGGTGGATTTCAGCGTTACATTTTTGATTTTCTCAGAATTTAGCCCTCCCAATAACGCTTTTATGTTGGCGGTTAATTTCTCGATTCCAAAAGAGAGTTTGCCTACGCTTGCGTGAATAATAGGGATTTTGCTCAAAACGGAGAAGATTATATTAAGGGGTATATGGCGCCCGAGTGGTTTGCATTACAAAAAAGGTATGCTTCTCCTGGATTTCAAAGAGAGCAGGAAGAAACGAGAAGCTTTTTGCAAAATGGAGTTTTTGAGCAAAAGAATCTTTCCTTGCAAGATATTCAAAGCCTTTTGCCCGATAATCTACTTATTGCGCTTGTCAATTCAAGAAAGCTTGCAAATCAACCGGGTGAATCTGGCCATTTTGTAGTGGTTTATAAAAAGGATCAGGATACTTTTACGCTTCATGATCCTGGATTGCCACCTCGTAAAGCCTGGACTGTGGGATCATTAGATTTTATGCGTGCTTACGAAGGCGACATGATTGTTGTTCCAAAAGTTCCAAAGAAAACTCAGCGTTTACAACGCGTGGTTTAAATCCAATTTTATCCCCGGATTCATCGTAGATTTAAATATACACCTCGGAGGTGATTTAGCCTTGCACCTCGGGATGGGACGTTGCAAACCCCAGGGTTAAATAGCTAGAAACCTCAGGAATTTCTTCTGGAATTTTTCTTAAGCCATGAGGAAATTTCCTCAAGAGACAGGTGTTTATTTTCGACTCTGAGCGGAAAATCAACAAACTCGTTTCCATCTGTACTCAAGTTATATCCATTTTTATATAAAAACCTTGCAGTGGTGGAAATAGTTGTGCGCTTATTGCCGTCAACAAACGCATGATTAAAAATAAGCGAATGAAACAAAGCAGCTGCTTTATCAAAAATATCTCCATACAAATCTTCCCCGCCAAACGTTGCCTGTGGGCGTGCAAGAGCAGATTGTATGAGGCCTAAATCACGAATTCCATGACTGCCACCATATTCGTCAATCATGCTTTCGTGAATTGCAATTACCTCATCGAGACTAATATAGAGGATTTTTTTCACTTTTTCGCAAGTTCTGTTAAAGCCGTTTTATATTTTTTATTAAATGCAGTAAGCCACTGTAAAAACTCTGGGGTGAGGGAGGGACGTTTTACATCCTGTTTGAGATTTACAATATAAGAATTACTCATCGGATCCACTTCGATAAACACCCTATCTCCTGCTTTCAGATTGCCTCTCTGTAGCGCTTGAGGAATCACCACCCCTATTGAATTTCCGATTTGGATGACTTTTTGTTCCATGTTATAACGTAATTATAACAAAGGCGATACTATTTGTCAAGTGATTTATGCTTGCAGGTCGAGTTTTATCCCCGGAGACATCGTGGATTTTAGCGTTACGCTCTTGATTTTATCAGAATTTAGCCCTTCCAATAACGCTTTTATGTTGGCGGTTAATTTCTCGATTCCAAAAGAGAGTTTGCCTACGCTTGCATGAATAATAGGGATTTTGTTCTCTGTTTTAAGAGTTAATTGTCCACCTGCGAATTTCTTCACGACTTCTTCTGGGTTTTGGGAGATGGTACCATTTTTGGGATTTGGCATAAGCCCTTTGGGACCTAGGATTTTTGCTACTTTTGCTAATTTTGGCATCATAGCAGGTTCTGCGACCAAAATGTCAAAATTTATTTTTCCTTTTTCAATTTCCGCGATAACTGCATCACTGGCGATAGCAATTTTCATTTGTTTGCCTGTTCCGTGGGGAAGAGTCAGGGTAGCTGAAACACCAATTTCTGTAGTGTTGATATGAAGCTCTACGGTTTCGTCAAAAGAAGCCAAGTGAATTTTTGGAAGAATCTCAAGCGCCTCTGTGAGTTTGTACGTTTTGGTTTTATCAACCACAAGCCTTGCAGAAAGATATTTAGCTGATCTTTTGGTCTTAGAAACGGTTACTTTTCCAGCCTTAGTTTTTTTAACAACTTTTTTTGGTTCAGCCTTAACTTGTTCGACAGGGGATACCTTGGCTTCTTCTACAATAGGAGCCACAGCTTCAATGCGTGCTTTTTTACCTTCACGCTTTTGCGCTTTTTTCTCTTTTTGTTTTAATTCTTGGGTTTCATCCCCAATTGTCGCGACTTTTACTTTACCCATATCTCAGCGTTTAGTTAATTAGCGTCTAGCGTCTAGTTATTTCTAACTGAACGCTAGTGGCTAGTTGCTAGGCGCTTCCTCCTTCTGTCTCCACTCCCATGCTACGTGCGGTTCCTGCTACGATTCGGCTGGCCATCGCTATGTCAGTGGTGTTCAGGTCGTCCATTTTTATGGTGGCGATTTCTTCTATTTGTCCTTTGGTGAGCTTGCCTGCCACTTCTTTTCCTGGCTTCTGTGAGCCTTTTTCTTTTCGCAACGCTTTTTTAATCAACTCGGACATAGGTGGTTTCTTTACGATAAACGAGAAGGTTCTGTCTTCATATACGGTGATGACTGCGGGAAGAACTGTCCCTTTTTGGTCAGCAGTTTTGTCGTTAAATGCCTTCACAAATTCCATGATAGGCAGTCCGTGTTGTCCCAGTGCTGGTCCAACAGGTGGCGCAGGAGTAGCTGCTCCCGCTGGGATAGTAAGTTTTATGATGGTTTTAATCTTTTTAGCCATATGAATTCTTTTAGAGCTTCGCCACTTGCAAAAAATCAAGCTCTACTGGTGTTTCTCGTCCGAAAATACTGACCAAAACTTTTAATTTGCCCTTTGCTTCATCGATGTTATCTATAGTTCCCAGAAAATCCGCAAAAGGCCCATCAACAATTTTTACCGCTTCGCCAGCTGAGAAGTTGGCTTTGTACAGTGGTTCTTCCAAGTCCATAAATTTCTGGATTGCCTCTACTTCCTTTTCAGAAATAGGAGTTGGTTTGTTCCCCGCGCCGATAAAGGCGGTAACGCCTTGGGTGGTACGAACCAAAAGCCAGCTCTCATCATCCAAAATCATCTTAACGAGTACATATCCAGGAAAGATTTTTTGTTTGACAGTTTCTTTGCGGCCGCCAGATACTTTAATCGTGTCTCGAGTGGGGACGATGACGTCAAAAATCTTTTTCTCAAAACCCATGGTTTCTACTCGCTGTTTGAGCGATTTTGACACTTTGTCCTCATGCCCTGAGTATGTATGTACGATATACCACTTTCCCTCTCCCGTGGTATTTAGCGCTTGTTGATCAAGTGTGTTATCCATATTATTTTATGAGTAATTCGGTTATCTTAACCAGGATGAAATCGAGTCCTCCGATGTATAATCCTACGAGTATGCTTATGGCGATAACAATTATCGTAAGTCGTACAATTTCTTGTTGCGTTGGCCATGTTACCTTTTTTAGCTCCTCTATGACCTCCTGCAGAAACGTAACAACGACCATAATGAGTTTGATTATACTAAATATCAGTTGACATGTAAAGAGG
>CAYICR010000045.1:0-4553 GCA_964361925.1 uncultured Gammaproteobacteria bacterium | reverse complement strand
AGTCCTTCGACAGTGAGCTCAGGACGTCGAACTGCTCAGCCGAACGGTGAAATAGGCATGCACCTAAGGATAAAAGTGTTTCGAGTGTTGGGCGCGATGGTATTCTAAACTAGAAGTTGAGGAAGTAGTTGATTTTGGCTTTTTTTTGAACTTCATCCAACCAAGATTGGAATTTTTCAGACGTTTTTTGCTGTTGGATTTGTTGCCTGATGGATTCTTTCATTTGATCAAGCGTGGCTCCTTCTGGATAAAATCCTGAATTTTTTTCAAAATAATCAGAAATTTCTTTATCGGTAATTTCGATATTCTTCCCTATCATTTTTTGGATAATTTTTTCTATTTTTATTTGCTGGCGGAGACTATCTCTGGTCATGTTTTGCGCTTTCAATAACTCATTGAAATTTTGACCTGATTTTGTAAGAGATGCTTCTATTTTGGCAATTTCTACATCGGCTTCGGCGTCAGCAACTGTTATTTTTTGTTTTTTTGCCTCTTGAAGTATGAGCTGTTTGGTGACCAAAGAACTAAGCGCTTCTTTTCCATACTGATTCTCTAATTGTTTTACAAGAGTAAGTCTTGTTATTGGTTGCCCATTGACAATTACTGCCACAAAAAGACTTCTTGAAAGATAAAGAAGGGCAAGTAAACTAACTATTATGACGAAAACAACCTGCTGCTTTTTATGCGTGACGGATATGAGGCTCAAGAGTAATCTACGAATTAAAAATATTAAAAATGAAATTTGTAACACAGAAATACTTTTTTTTTGCGCGTTATGAATTGTTGTTTTTTTGACTTTCGTTTTTGCCATTTTGGTATTATATCATACCTTGTCTAGTCCCCGCTTGGAAGCGCTTCAGTCTTTATTTCTAACTCTAGTTCTTCAGAATTTAGCGGTTTGAGGGAAGGAATATGCGCTTGAAGCTCTCCGTACAACTGATTATTATTTCTTGCCAATTTATCTATATACACCTCTTGTCTTTGCCATCTTTTCTCAGTGGATTTTTTTTCTGAGTCCAACTCTTTTTTCATTGTCAGGATAATCTCATCCCTGGCTTCAAACTTATTTCTAAACGAGTCGCTTGTAATTATTCTGTACAATTCTCTTAGTTGTTCGTCTGAATGAGAAGCAGATTTTTTAGCAATAGCCACTTTCATAATTCCTTCGCGCAACACAGAAGCTAGGTTAATGATATATTCAGGAGTTGTCACCCAAACATTGTCAACCCTGTCATAAAACTTGATGGTTGGAGGCAAGATGTCGGATACGAGAATACAGTCGCTTGCGTTTATTTTTCTCATGTCTTCTTTTAATTTTGTAGTCCACGTTTTATCCCAGCTTTTTGTTCTTTTTGCTTCCCATAAAATAGTTCCGGCTACATTTCCATACTTATTTCGTATCTCATGAACAATATCTCCTCCCCTAATACCTGTTGGAACTGGCATGAACTGGTCGTAGGGAAATGCTTCTTTTAATCTTTCCTCCAAGTCGCGCTCAAGCACATCTCCTTGGAGTTGTTGTGAGCCTTGTTTGCCTTTTCTTTGCGCTTCTTCTAGAGCTTTTTGCATGTCTGACCTTTGTTTTTCCCATTCCAATTTTTCAAATCTATGTTTTTCTGCAATTTCTTTGCTAGCCTCTTCCTTCGCGTCCTGTTTTATTTTCTTTTCCGCGCTCTCCCTTTCCTCCTTATCCTTAGCAAGTTTTTCTAAAAGCTCCTTTTCTCTTTTCTTTGCCCCCTCAATTTCCCTTACCTGGTTTTTATTCTTCAATTCAAACTCAATTTTTAAACTTTTTCTTTCCTTTTCTCTTGCTTTTTCAGACAATTGATGAATTATCGCTTCAGAAAGCTCAAAGATATTGTGACAATGTGGACACTTCACCTGATCCATAGTGTTCGTATTTTGACATAACCCTGCCCGTTTTGCTACTATCAAGTGTATGAAGGCTTTTCTGAGAGATAGTGTGGTTTATACGTTGTCCCTATACTTGATATCCCTGGTGTTTGATGGTTTAGGTATCGAGGGTGGCGCGCAGACTTTAATTATCGCTGGCGTTATCTTTACGCTGATTTCTTATATTATAAAACCAATTTTGAAAATTATAACCCTGCCTCTTACGCTTATTACCTTTGGTGTGTTTTCTTTTTTTATAAACGCGATACTTCTCTATTTACTTGTGATAATGGTGCCCCAAATTACGGTTACCGCTTTTGCGTTTCAGGGTATGAATATTGGTGGATTTGTATCGCCCCCTATTTACTTTAACGTGTTTTTCGCGTATATTGTGATATCTTTTGCTATTTCTTTTATAGCTACCGCGATAAAGTGGGTTTTTCATAAATGAATAACGATAAAAAAATTGTGTGTCTTGGCGGAGGTATTGGTACGGTTAACCTCATTAGGGGTCTTAAGAGGAACTTTTCGGATATCACCGTAGTAGTTTCTATGGCTGATGAAGGCGGTTCTTCAGGAAGACTGCGAAAAATGTATGATATTTTTCCTCCTGGCGACATCGTTTCCTGTCTGTCTGCACTTGCTCCCGATAATTCACTTATTTCAAAACTTCTCACCTATCGTTTTCCTGGAGACAGGTATAGTAGAAATGAGTATTTGGCAGGACATAAATTGGGCAATTTACTCATGGTCGCTCTTCGCGATATAAGCGATGATTTTTTTACCGCGGTATGTAAATTGCAGGAAATTTTTCATATTTCAGGCACTATTCTTCCTGCGACCGATGAGCAGGTAACTATTTCTGCCCGAACCAAGGAAGGCGCTATGGTAGTTGGAGAAGAAAACATAGATTTGGGAAAATACGCGGGAGAACGTGTTCTTGATCACGTATTTATTCACCCAGAAAATCCTGCCGTTTCAGAAAAAGTAATAACTTCTATTGAAAAAGCAGATGTGCTTATCGCAGGTCCTGGCGATTTGTATACTACCATTCTTCCTGTTCTTATCATCCCTCGCGTTAAAGACGCGATCCTAAAAAGTAATGCTCTAAAAATTTTTGTCGTAAATGTGGCAAATAAGCCGTTTGAAACCAAGGGTTACTCCATACAAGACTTTATAAGCGCGATTTCCAAACATATGGGTGTATTTCCTTTTAACAGAGTAATTGCCAACAATAACGACAGGATTGCTATTCCCAAGAAATATAAATACGATTACGTGCACAAAGACACCAGCACCTTTCCCGTAGATATAGGCCTTATCGAACAAGATTTAGTAGATGACGCGTTTCCTCTCTATCATGCTTCGGATAAACTTGCAAAAGTCATAGCTGAAACGTTATAATCTCCTTATGGTATTAAGTATTTTACAAATTTTTACCGCAGTACTGCTTATCGTGGTAATTTTGCTTCAAGTGCAGGGAGCTGGTATATCAGGCGCATTTGGAGGAGGCATGGAAGTTTATAGAAGCAAAAGAAGCTTTGAAAAATTTCTTATTTGGGCTACGGTGGTACTTACTACTCTTTTTGCATTGTTTTCTCTGCTACAACTCCGCTCTTAACCTATGATTTTTCTGAAAAGAAGATTGTTTTTCTGGCTCCTTAAGGCATACATAAAAAAATGGGGAAGAAGTTTTTTTATATTTTTTGTTTTGGGTTGTATTTTATTTGTTCTTCTTCTTCGCTTCGCCAGCGGTATTGTGGTGCGGATTCCCTCTGCGTCCCATACGTCTATTGGGATGGCGGGAGATTATAAAGTTGACGGTCTTCCCCGCTTGGTTCTGCAGGATATTTCAATGGGACTTACCAGGGTTGATGAGGATGGACGGATAAAACCAGGTCTTGCGCAGTCTTGGAAGATAACCCAGGGGGGTAAAAAATATGAATTCCTTCTTAAGGAAAATCAGCGATTTGCAGATGGAAGCATGGTAGACTCCTCCCGTATCATTTATAGCTTCTCAGACGCGGTGGTGGAAAGACCAAGTAAACAAAAGATTATATTCACGCTAAAAGATGTGTATAGTCCATTTTTGGTATCTGTTTCCCGGCCTATTTTCAATGAAAAGTTTGTAGGTGTGGGAGATTATAAAATTAAAAAAATTGATATTAATGGAGGATTTGTGAGAAATATCGTATTGGCCAATAGTCAGAATTCATTTGTAACCAAATCTTATCAATTTTACCCAAGTCAAAACGCGTTAAAGCTCGCGTTCTTACTTGGCGAAATAGATCAAGCCTCAGGCATCATGGATACCAAATATAAAAATTTTGATCTTTCAACTTTTCCAAACACCTCAAAGCGTAACATAACCAATTTTAACCGGCTGGTTACCTTGTTTTATAATACGAAAAATTCCACGCTTTCTGATGAAAAAATAAGAAGCGCGTTGTCTTATGCGCTACCCAATACATTTACGCGGGGTCTTCGTAATTCAACTCCGTTTTCTCCAAAGTCCTGGGTGTATGACAACGGGCTGCTTCCTCAAAAAAATCAAGATATCCAGAAAGCAACAGATCTTCTAAAATCTTCTTCTGCAAGCAGCAGCGCGGGCCTTCGTATTACGCTTAAGGCATTTCCAAAATATAGACATACTGCGGAAG
>CAYICR010000044.1:3540-4614 GCA_964361925.1 uncultured Gammaproteobacteria bacterium | reverse complement strand
GGTCCAAATGGAATAATCAAGACAAAATTTCCCTTGATTCATTGGCAAAGGCGCTAAGCCTATCTTCCTCCAAAGGAGGAGCTATCGAGGGAAAAGATGTGGCGCAAGCGTATGAAGACGGAAGGATTGATGAAATATGTGAATATTGTGAAAAAGATGTAGAGCTCACTCGCACCATATATCGTAAGATGACGTTTGAGGGGTAGATGTGAGCCGATGGTCGGGATCGAACCGACGACTTGCTCTTTACGAAAGAGCTACTCTACCAGCTGAGTTACATCGGCAGGTAGGTATATTTTAAGCCATGGGAGGACAAAGAGCAAATTTAATGTTTTCCTTCAAGAAACTTTTTGCCATGTCCTACAGAGGTATTGATCGGAGTTTTTTTCTTACACATTGGACATTTATCAGGTTGGAAATTTTCTGTGACAAGTTCATCCAAAGAATAAAAAGGGACTCCCATAGTTTTTGAGTTCACATTTTTCGGGTCACGATTTACCATTACCCCTACCGCTACTACTTTTCCCCCATGTTCTTTTACGCTTTTGATTACTTTTAGAACGCTTCCTCCCGTTGTGGTTAAATCCTCGACTACTAAAATCTTTTTTCCTTTTATAAATTTATCGTATCCTCTCGTAAATACCTGATTTTTCTCAGGAGTTTTTTCTGTGTATACTCCCAATATTTCTTTCTTTTTTAATTTTGATAAATGATACGCTGTCCACTGCGAGAGAATTATTCCTCCAAGCGCAGGACCAACCACGATATCCATATTGATATGTTCCAATTTTTGCGCAAAGAGTTTGCCTACCCTTGACGCTTCGTCGGTATGGGGATACATGGCGTCTTTATTGATATATACAGGAGAGTGTTTGCCTGATGTTAATACAAAATGATCATTTTCCAGGAGCGCGCCGGTTTTTCGTAGTATGGTTAAGACATTCATCGGTATGTATTGATTGCTTGCTGTAATTTTTCTGCTTCTTTGCGAGCAGACTTTGCAAAGATTATAGACCGAGACGCGCAGATAATCAAGCCCGATTTGTCACCACGTAGTCCATTCTTCAATGTCAC
>CAYICR010000044.1:0-3440 GCA_964361925.1 uncultured Gammaproteobacteria bacterium | reverse complement strand
GGATGAAGCGTTATCGCATCAGCGCCAAGAAATTCAAAAGCAAAAGTAACATATCCGTTGTTCGTAGAATCTATGTCGCCTCTTTTGGCATCTAAAATAACAGGTATACATGTATACCTGTGGTGTATGTACTCGATGGTTTTTTGCAGAGCTTTAATTCCCTTGTCGCCAAGAGCTTCATAGAATGCACTATTGGGTTTGTACGCGCAAACCAGGTCAGCGGTCGCATCGATAATTGCCTTGTTAAACTGGAAGATATCGTTTACACCCTGGGGGAACTTAGAGGGGTCAGGATCAAGCCCAATACAAAGAAGCGAATTATTTTTTGCTATAGCTTTCTGGAGTTTTTGTAAAAAAGTCATGTATTTTCTGCTTTCCAAATTTCCATCGCCAGCGATGGATTCCACATGGGCCCTGTGGCTGCTTGGACTACGTCTGCGCCCGCTTTTCGGTACGCAAGGTAGTCTTTAGCAGTCATAACCCCTCCTATGCCAATAATGGAGAAGTGATATTTTTTCTTTTTTCGTAAAGCCGAAAGCCTTTCGGTCATTTCAAGTCCTGCCCACCTGATAGAGGCTCCACAAACCCCGCTACGAAGCCTATTGTTGCCGGGCAGTGCTTGGTTACCTTTGGCGTCAACTATCTCAATTTGGAGGGTGTTAATCGCGGCAATTCCCTGTGCGTATTTCTCTGCGATTTCAGCAAGCCTTGTTAAATCTTTGTCATTTTTATAATAACCCACCTTTAGTATAAGTGGAGTATTGCCGATTTTTTTTCTAATTTCAGCAGCGACTTCTTCTGTTGCATCCAAGTTGTAGCAAACCAGGCCTTCGTTACCGATATTGGGACAAGATAAATTTGCCTCCAATACTTTCGCTCCCGCAGCGTGGGCAAGCGCGGCGGCTTTTCCAAAATCAGTTATAAATTCGCTTTGAGTTTGATTGGGCCTGACAGTTCCCATGAAACTTAAGATCAAAAGCTGTCTATCGTTTACGTAGCCCAATGATTTTTTAACATCTTTTTGCCACACATTTGGCGTCATGGACGGAACGCCAAAAGAGTTGGTAATGCTAAATTTTTCTTTGTCGTCTTTTGTTTTTGAAGAAGCAACAAGCCTTGGCGTTTTATCAGGGTGAAGTTCTTTGGGTGTTTTGACAAATAAGACATTGGGAAAAGGATGACAGGGAAATTCCTCTGCGCGAACTGTTTTGTATGTGGACACATCATACCCCCACTCAAAAGCTGATTTCATGAACTTACTATTGAGAAGCGGACCCGGGGGAATACCAAAAGGAACACCCACATCATGACCCAGAAATGTAAAAGTTTTGCCCTTTTTCCTTTTAGGAATTTTCGCTATGCCTGCAGAAACAGGAGGCCCCTTGGTATAATTTTCCTCGTATGAAATAAAAGGATTATAAAATGCCGGTTTCATAAGCTCATCCCGTGATATTTGGACGATGTTTTCTTCGGTTGGCAATTTTTAGTTCTAAAATGGCTCTACGGAAAACAGATTGCGCTTCTGCAAAATCTCTTCCCGATGTTTTTTCTGACATAAGTTGTTCAGCTGCCTTTTTGGCCTCCTCTGCTTTTATCGCGTCAATTTCATGGCTTTGAACCGCGTAATCAGCCAAGACAGATATGATGTTATTTGAAACCTCCAAAAAACCACCTGCAACTACAAGGGGAATTTCCTCCTTTCCTTTTTTAATGATTAATTCTCCATGGTCGAGTTGGGTTACCAAAGAAATATGTTGTGGAAGAATGGTTATTTCCCCCGTAGTGGTTGGTGCAGTCACTTGGTCTACGTCATCCTCAAATATTATTTTTTCTGGAGAAACTACTTTTATGTGAAGCGTCATGTTTATATTTTAGCTTATCCTTTGCGCGCTTTGCCTTTCTCTACTGCTTCGTCTATGGTTCCAACCATATAGAAAGCTTGTTCTGGTAGATTATCGTGCTTGCCATCCAAGATTTCTTTAAATCCAGCGACTGTGTCCTCAATTTTTACATATTTTCCTGGTTGTCCGGTAAAGACTTCAGCCACAAACATGGGCTGGCTGAGGAATCGTTGGATTTTTCGGGCTCTTGAAACACTTAATTTATCTTCATCAGATAATTCGTCAATTCCCAAAATCGCGATGATGTCTTGTAAATCTTTGTATCGTTGTAACACTTTTTGAATACCTCGAGCTACTTCGTAGTGATCTTTGCTCACCACATTTGGATCAAGGATACGAGACGAAGATGCTAAGGGATCAACCGCGGGATAAATACCCTGTTCTGCAATAGATCTTTCAAGGGTGATGGTAGCATCCAGGTGGGCAAAAATTGTTGCAGGTGCCGGGTCTGTATAGTCATCCGCTGGCACGTACACTGCTTGCACAGAAGTAATAGACCCTTTTTTGGTAGAGGTAATTCTCTCTTGTAGAGATCCCATTTCTGTAGCAAGTGTTGGTTGATACCCCACTGCCGATGGCATGCGTCCAAGAAGTGCTGAGACTTCGCTTCCTGCCTGGGCAAAACGGAATACATTATCGATAAAAAGAAGCACATCTTCTTTTTTGTCATCCCTAAAATATTCTGCCATGGTCAGGGCGGTGAGAGCGACCCGTAGCCTGTTGCCCGGAGGTTCGTTCATCTGTCCGTATACCATAACGGTTTTGTCCATAACCTTGGCTTCTTCCATTTCAAGCCAAAGATCGGTTCCTTCTCTGGTTCTTTCTCCTACTCCTGCAAAAACAGAATGACCCTTATGTTCTGTCGCGATATTTCTGATAAGTTCTTTTACTACCACCGTTTTTCCTACTCCTGCTCCTCCAAATACCGCGATTTTCCCTCCTTTGGTAAATGGCGCGATAAGATCAATAACTTTTATACCTGTTTCTAGAATTTGTGGGCGGGTTTCTTGTTCGGTGAGCAGGGGCGGGGATTGATGAATCGCAACCATTTTCACTCCTTTGTCATCAAACCGATGTCCGTCAATGGTTTCGCCTAACACATTAAAAATTCTTCCCAGTGTTTTGATACCCACTGGTACTTTGATAGGATCTCCTGTTGCGAGTACTTCCATGCCACGCGAAAGTCCGTCGGTTGGGCCAAATGCGAGAGTTTTTACTTCGTTGTCTCCAATGGAGAATTGAGTTTCGAGAATAAGTTTGTTTTTTCCTGGAAGAGTAACGACAAGCGCTTCGTAAATTTTGGGAAGGTCTTTTGGAAAGTATACATCCACCACAGGACCTTGAATTCTTACAATCATTCCATTTGTTTTGGCAGTTTTTGTGATTGGTTTTTTAGTTCGTGTTGGCATGTATTCGTCCTCCTGCGATATCCAAAATTTCACTCGTGATTTTGGCTTGCCTGTTCTTATTATACTCTAAGCGCAAGTCCTGAATAATATCTTTTGCGTTGTTGGTAGCGTTTTGCATGGAAAGCATTCT
>CAYICR010000043.1:0-5293 GCA_964361925.1 uncultured Gammaproteobacteria bacterium | reverse complement strand
CTATTTGGGATATTGTCTTTATACATGGTTGCGAGCTCTGAATAAATTTCTTTACCCCGCGGTGTGTTAAAATCTCCAATTAAAATTAAATCTTTTTTGTCTTGAAGGATTTCTTTTACGCGTACGAGGTGTTCGCGCTGTTGATTAGTGACCTCTCCTCCAGCAGACCAAGTAAAGTGGGTGGTAGCTATGGAGAAGCTTGTAGAGTCTTTCAAGATCTTGATATAGATAATTGCCCTGTTATCTTCAGCTTGATCTCCCGAGAGAACTGGCGTATCATCTGCATTTCCAAAATAATATGTTGTTGTTTGTTCGCTTGGTTGTTGCTTGGTGAGCACCAAAAGTCCCCTCCTTGGCATACTGGGTGGTTGATTCACTATTCTCATTGGGGCGAAGAAATAATGCGGGTATTTATTAACACTGAGAAGTCCGATGTTAGCTTCGATTGCTTCTTGAATACATATCACGTCCGCATCCTCTTTTTCTAAAAAAGGAATTATCCGATCCAGATGCTTATTTTCTTCAATATTAACACTTACCAGCTTAATTGTCGTGTTCATAGAACAATAGTATATCAAATACGGGCGTACTCTCTGCTATACTCTTTTTATGACCATGTTTTATCTCATCCGCCATGGACAAAAGCAAAATCGAGTAGAGGATAAATTATTAAGCGAAGAGGGAGTGAAGCAAGCAGAAATAACGGGAACATATCTTAACAAGCTTACTGTCTCTTTGCTGTATGCCAGCCCATTGAAGCGCACGCAACAAACTGCCGAGATAATTGCAAAATATATCAATCTCCCTATTATTACTGATGAAAGATTGCGGGAAAGAATAAATTTTGGCGAGCGATTAGGAGAAACTTTTGAAGAATTTTTGAATGAATGGAATAAGACACAGCAAGATAGAGATTATCACCCGACTCATGGCGATTCATCTATTCGGACTGGTCAGAGGATTCGGGCAGTTCTTGATGAAATTAGTGTTGAGGGTATGGTGGTAATTGTCACGCATGGCGGGACAATTGGAGATTTTCTCATGAATATTTTTCCCGCAGAACAGCTACCAATATCCCCAGATCCTGATTCAGGCGCTCCATATGTTGAAATTAAGGAGTGCTCTATTACAGAGGTTGAAAAGGATGAGGGCGCGTTTATATTAAAAAAGGTCAATGACACCACTCATTTGCGCTAAATAACATTGCTGTTGGCTCTATCAAGGCTTTCTTTTGTTTCCAGAATTTTTTTGACCTGCCGATATTTCGCTACCCGTTGTTCGCCAAAAACTCGCGCCGAATAGTTATTTGTTACTACCTTCAAAACCGCTTCTTCGTCATTGGAGCCATATTTTTTTTCGTTCACCAGTACCCGAATATACGCTGATCCATATAAGATTTCATCCGAGTCGGTCGTGCGTTTGCCTCCCCGTGTTGAAAATCGCTGTGTTCTCTCTTCGAGGGTACGATATCCATCGGAAGCGGTTTGTATGGCCGGATTCCTGGTCATAGCGCGGATTACTTGTAGCGCGCCATCGCCATTTTTATCTGCTTGTATATCCCGCGATACTCTGCTTTCATGAATATGAATAATCCAAAGAAGTGACCATGGTATTTGATATTTTTCCCATCCCGCCCAATACATATCAAAGTACATTTCTAAATCTGCTTGTATTTCTTGCTTGGAAAGATTATAGAATTGTTTTTCCGCGAAAAGTGGTACGAGTTGGTCAATCTTTTCCCTTATATTTTTTCGCTCTTGCATATTTCCTTGCGGATCTTTGACAAAGCGAGTTAATTCCTCTGGAATTATTTCTAAAAATTTATTTTGAATGCTTTTTGGTTTCTCTTGCTCTACCGATAGCTGGTCATCTGGTGTTGGGCCTATCGTGTTAAGACTAATTCGCGACCGTATGGTTCCAAATGCAATTGCTTGCATAAGAGCTCTTCTTGATAATGTAAGTCTCTCTTTTCCCATATTAAATAAATTAAAAATCTCATAAAAAATGCCTAAACATTTGTAAGAAATGTGTATTTTAATTTTCTTGGAGAGTTTTAGAAATGTGTTCTTTAAGTTTTTTTAGACTGCTTTCTTCGTAAATACTCACCGTGAGAACGGTATCGGTGAAAATCGCTAAGTTATTTTTAAGCCTTTCTATTTTTTCTTTTGTAGCCAAATCGATTTTGGTGAGCAAAATCATCTCTTTCTTTTCAGAAATAGAAGAATTGTATCGCAATAGTTCTTGTCGCACTGTGTGATAAGCGGAAATTGGATCTTCTATAGAAGCATCGATACAATGAAGAATTATTTTGGTTTTTTCAATGTGTTTGAGAAATTTAATTCCCAATCCTTTTCCTTTGGACGCGCCTTCAATAAGTCCTGGAATATCAGCAATTACCAGTTTATTAAAGACTCCTAAATTTGGCTCGAGTGTGGTAAATGGGTAGTTGGCGATTTTAGGATTGGCATTGGTGAGCACCGAGAGCAGACTGCTTTTTCCTGCATTTGGCAGACCAACAAGTCCGATGTCGGCAATAAGACGTAGGATAAATCTCATGCGCTTGAGCTCCCCGGTCGCTCCCTGCTCTACAACAGTTGGTGTTTGGTTAAGAGCGGTTTTAAGCGCGTTATTTCCCAGTCCGCCTTTTCCTCCTGTGGCGAGTAATACTTGGGTGGTCATGTCCGTTATTTCTATGAAATCTAATGTTTTGATATCTATGATTTGGGTTCCGAGAGGGACTTTAATTATGGTGTGTACACCATTTCTTCCATATAGATTGTTCCTGCCTCCAGAAACCGCATTCTCTGCGCTTATTTCTTTTTTGAATTGAAATTGAGACAGCGCGGTGATATCAGACACGCCGATTGCGTACACATTTCCCCCTATGCCACCGTTGCCACCATCAGGACCGCCTTTGGATGTTTGGGCGGTTCGTCGTAAGCTTGCGGAACCACTCCCGCCATTTCCAGCCTTGATATTTATGGTTACTTCGTCTATCAGCATACCGAAATTGTACCATTTATGATATAGTTACGTCTATGCAGGTACTTTCAACTAAGGGTTGGGCAGATTATGAATTGTTAGATAGCGGAAATGGACACAGACTCGAACGCTATGGACAATTTGTATTGTCGCGTCCTGATCCGCAAGCTATTTGGTTGCCATGCTTGCCCTCTGCTGATTGGAACAGCGCAAACGCAAAGTTTTTAAACGATAAGTGGCAGACGAGCTCTCGATTTCCAAAAAGCTGGAATATTTCTTATCATTCGCTTACTTTTAAACTATTCTTGACCTCTTTTAAGCACACCGGGCTTTTTCCCGAGCAACATTTGCATTGGGATTGGATCACTTCTCGTATTTCAAATGCGAGCGAGAAACAGCCTCACATACTCAATCTTTTTGGATACACCGGCGCAGCGTCTTTGGCAGCAGTGAAAGCTGGCGCGCGGGTTACTCATGTTGACGCGTCGCGTTCGGCAATTGCGTGGGCCAAAGAAAATCAAGCGCTCTGCGGTTTTTCGGATACGTCTATCAGATGGATTGTGGACGACGCGCTTACGTTCGTGAGCAGAGAAATACGGCGAGGAGTGAGATATGACGGCATTATCATGGATCCGCCCGTGTATGGACACGGACCAAACAAAGAGATATGGGATTTTTCGCGAAGTTTTCCAAAGCTTTTATCAGCATGCAAAGAAGTTCTTTCTCCTGCCCCGCTTTTTGTTATAGCCAACGCATACGCGATATCTTCATCAGCTATTATGCTTGGGAATTTATTCGAAGATCAATTTAATAGTTTGGGTGGAAAAGTAGAATATGGAGAACTTGCGATAGAAGAAAAGAGTAGAAAAAGACTTCTTTCCACCGGCATATTTGCCAAATGGCACGTCTGATTCTCAAAACACAACTTCACCTATATTAAAAAGTGAAGTTGTAAAATAAATACAGCCCTTATTGTTAACAGGACTTGCATTCTGTTTTGTGTTGGACAAAAAGCCAAATACCAGATACGCCGACCAGGATGTATATGAGATTTGTGAGAGTTGATCCTGCACCGAAAAGAGATTCAACAAAATTATACTGCGCAACACCGACGAGTCCCCAATTAACTGCTCCTACAGTTACCAAAATAACCATTACCATGTGAAGTGGTTTCATGTAATCACCTCCTTTCATTTCTCTTTTCATTGTGTTCACAAAGAAGTGATGATGTCAAGTAATCAAGATTACAATTTGTCTTGACAAGATTTTATTTTTTCCATACAGTGAGAAAGTACTTATGAAGAAAACAAACAAAAAGAAGAATAAAAATATTCGTGGATGGGTGATGTTTAAGTTTATCGTAGTGATTTTTTTTGCGCTTGTGAGTTTCTTTGCTTCTTTATTATTCTCTGAAAAACAATACACAAAAACTGCGTATTTTGCCGTGTTTCCTACTACTCCACCATTTCCTACGTTGACTCCGACCCCAAGCCCAACCCCTTCACCCACGCCAATTCCTGGATATTGTTTGTATGTTCCTGTGCTTATGTACCATCACATTCAACCACAAAAAATGGCAATCGAGAAAAAGCAAACTGCTTTATCAGTCGACAGTGGGGTTTTTGATCAGCAAATGGCATACGTCGCGTCAAAATATACGACTATTTCAGCGGATCAACTGGTGGATGCATTGCTGTATAAGACTGCTCTTGCGAAAAATAGTATTGTTCTTACGTTTGACGATGGGTATAGGGATAATTTTGAATACGCTCATCCGATTATTCAAAAATATAACCTAACAGCTCACCTCATGCTTGCAACAGGTCTTGCGGGAGGAGCTGATTATCTTTCGTGGGATCAAATCCAGCAAATGGCGGGAAGCGGCAGATGGCAGATAACCAATCACACGTGGTCGCATTATTCGCTTGGAAAAGGTAACGGTGAGAAAATAAGATATGAAGTACAGACTGCCCAGCAACAAATACAAAACAACACAGGACAAGTAACAGATATATTTACGTATCCGTATGGAACGATTGACGGAGTCGATATATTAAAGTCGCTTGGGATTCGGGGAGCTTTTTCAACCATCCCAGGAAGCCTGCAGTGCGATTCAATCCTCTATCAACTTCGCCGAACCCGCATCGGTAATTCCCCACTATCCTCTTACGGATTTTGATTCTAAGCTTAAAGCATGATATGATGCGCCTTGGATATTGGGAGACTAGGATATAAAGATATTAGGAAAAGCACTTACTATTCTGGATGTCCAAATCTTGGTATCTAAGTTCTTTGACAACTTTACTGCGAA
>CAYICR010000042.1:0-5726 GCA_964361925.1 uncultured Gammaproteobacteria bacterium | reverse complement strand
TTTTTTGATAGAATAAAGGTGACTCATGAAAAGTAGATTATCGAGAAAAGCCCAAAGACAAAGCCTCAAGACGCTCATATTTAGCCTATTTGGAATTATCGCGGTTATTATAGTCGTTATTAAATTTGGCATTCCCCTACTCGTAGCCACCACATATATGCTCTCAGGGGCCAGCAACTCGAAATCAGAAGAAAAAAAATCAGAAATATTTGTATCGGTTCCCATGCTGGACATCCCCTTTGTCGCAACCAATAGCGCCAAAATAAACATATCGGGCACTTCAACCAAAGGTTATCAAATAAAGCTTTATGTAAACGACGCAGTTGTAGATACGGTAAAAGTAGATAGCGATAACATATTTTCTTTTGAGGAGGTACTTCTCGAAGATGGGGACAATATCATCCAAGCCAAAGCAATCACCAAAGACAAAGATGAAAGTAAACTTACGGAAAGCGTAAAAATCTCCTACCTGCATAAGGAACCAAATCTTTCTATAGAATCTCCCTCCAATGGACAAACCTATCCAAAAGAAGAAGCAACTGCCCGCGTAAGCGGTCAAACAGATCAGGGGGTCAAGATAACAATAAACGGTCTATGGGCTATCGTAAATCCTGATGGGAAATTCTCCTATCTACTTCCGCTCCACACTGGTGAAAATATAATCAAAATAACTGCTGACGATGGCGCAGGCAATAAAAAAGAAGAAGAGAGAAAAGTTACTCTTTCTCAATAAGCCCTAAAAGTATCCAAAACCAATACATAATTAGCGAATAAAATAAACTGTTTATAAACAAGCTCCCCACTATCAAACTCAACAAAGAACTCAACACACACAGTCCCCATACATTTTTTTTCCGTACAACCACCAAGCTATATTTTAGAATAGAATACAACAAATAAAGATATGCGCCAAAACCCACGATACCGGTAGTTGCGAGAACAAAAAGCAAGCTCGTATCTGTACTGCTATTTCCATGTTGTTCTATGCCAACCGCATTTCTTCCAACGGGCAGATTTGATTGCATTTTTTGCACTGAATAACGATAAGCATTAAACCCTATTCCAAAAATTGGTTGAGAAGAAAAAATAGTAATCGCTTCCTTCCCGCTGTCAAAACGAGCCAAGCTTGAAGCAGTACGAAACACATTGGTACTCTCCGAAGTTTTAAAAGTAAAAGCCAAAATTGCAAAAAGAAAAATAACAATAGCAATTAGAGCTGTTCCCATACGTTTTTTCTGAAAAAAGAAGAAGGTACTGCCTCCAACCAAGAACATCAAAATTGCGCTTCTGGAAAATGTTAAAAAAACTTCAGAAGCTACTATAAGCGCGCAAACTCCAAGTCCTATTTTCATCTGTTTATTTTTAGCAATCAAGAAGAACGACAACAAGAATATAAAGAAAAGAGATAAAAACGCGCCAAAAAAATTAGGATCTAGAAATGTAGAGAATATACGATTTACGTGCTCATCCCAGCCAACATAATATAAATTGCCCAAATTAGGATAGAGAACATATTGAACAAATCCCAAAAATACCAATGATATACCGACAAATACCATTGTGAAACGAATGCGTTGCCTAAACTTCTCGTCAAACGATGAAACCACCCAAAACATAGTTGCATATGCGATATATCTGCCCAAGTACATAAATGAAACCAACAGTTGGCTTTCGGTTAACGAAAATGAATTAAGAAAAAGTGACATTGTTGCAATACCGATAAAGAGTAACGTTGGTTTGGTCAAAACGGATTTTGGCACTGTCCTTTTTCCTAACGAGCGTAAAACAAAACAAATAGCTGTAATAACGACAAGAACATCAAGAGGTTTTACAAATATATCCTTTGCCAAGGGGATACGAACCAACTCACCAAGAGGAAAGCATAAAAGGGATACAATAAAAAGCAACCGCACCAATTTCATGAATTATAAAGTTGCCACAATTTAGCTCGTGTGAGAAATGAGTGAAAACTCATGGTAATTGCGTGAATAAGACCTGGTAATCCATCCAAGAATCCAAATTTTAAAATATAATTTTGAAAAAACTTTGCCTTAGGATAAAAACTAATATCTAAAAAACTACTCATTATATTTTTATCATACAATTCTTTTGCGCGAAGAGAAGAATAAAAATTTATTTTTTCCAAAAATTCAGAGTAATTCCTAAAAGGATAATGTATCAACGAATTATCCAAGATGTTTACTCCTTCCCCCACTTCCCATACTTCATGCACGCTTCCTTTCCATGTACCGGTCCCTTTTTTCGCCAAACGAACAAAAGATATATTCCCTGTTTCTCCATGACACAATGTTTTACCCCAAACAACATCTAATCTTTGGATCCTAAACGCATTATTTTGACTGTCCTGCGTTCTATAAATAATTTCTTTTTTCAATACCTCTGATACTCGTTCATCTGCATCTATGAATAGAACCCAATCACCTGTTGCCTTATCTAGTCCAAAATTTCTCTGCGCAGAGAAATCATCATTCAAAGAATGAAGAAAAACATGTTCTGTAAATTTTCTTGCAAGCTCAACGGTAAGATCGGAAGAGTTATCATCAATTACGACAATCTCATCGCACCACGAAAGGCTTTCCAGGCAATCTACAATATGTTCTTCCTCATTTTTGGTTAGTATTACTACTGAAATCATATTATTTTTTTGTTCAAACTAATTCGCCAGACAAAAAACCCAAATATCGCAAATAAAACAAGTTGCGTTGTGACGCTGGCATACGCTGCGCCGATTAATCCAAAATTATTAATCAGTACTATATTCAACAACATATCTATTCCCGCTCCTATTAAGTTTATCACCATGTATAACTTTTGTCTGTTATAAATAATCAGGATTTTATATAACAAAGCTGAAAGCGATGCGAAGGGAACAAAAAAGATAAGTATTTGTAACACAGGTATGCCTGTGTTAAATTTCTCTCCGAAGAAAAATGGAATAATACTAGGCGCAAAAAAATGAATAATAAAAGCAGAAGGAAAACTCCAAAATGCGATGACCAGTAAAGACTTTTTAATTGCTTTCTGAAACCTCGTCTTGTCTTCTTCAAATAACTTCACCAATGTTGGATAAAGAGCCATCACAAAAGGCAGATTAAGAAGTTGCATAAGAGAAAGAACAAAAGGTGTTGCGCTGTTATATATTCCCACAGCTTTGTCGCCCAAAAGCTGTAAAATAATAATAGACTCAACTCGCGTGTAAACAAGAAATGAGAACGAAGCAATAGCCAAAGGCAAACCCATAAATATAGTTTTTCGTATGGTTTCAATACGAAAAACTACACGCGGGATATGATGATGTTTCAAAAACACAACAAAACTTAGCGCCAAGCTCACCACTGTTCCCGCTAACATTCCCATAAATATACCCAGCAAAGAAAAAGACAAAGAAAAACCAATCATCGCGCCTCCAATAAGAAGAAGCGTATTAAAAAAATTAAGCACAGAGACCATTTTCATATTTTCAGTTCCTTCAAAAAAATAAAGAGGCGCTGACCGAAGCGTCCCAACAAGAAGCGTTATCGATGCAACAAAAAGAAGCTGTATAAGATTTCCTGGATAATGTAGGACCCAACTGGTAACAAAAATCAGAATAACGGTAACAATAGCCATTGTGATGTTAATAATAAAAGAACTGCTCAAATATTCATCAACATTATTTCTATCTTTCGCGATTTCTCTCACCACAATAAGACCAATCCCCAGCTCTGGAAGAAACGAAAAAATCGTTATGAAAGAATTTACTACACTATATGTACCAAAGAGCCCAACTGTTAACACTCTCCCCAAATAAACAATCCATAAAAATCCCAATATCTTAAGAGCCATTTCTGTACTTGCCAAGAATATAGTATTTCGTAATACTTTTTGAAAATTATTCATACATTAATTATATCATCGCTTCAGAAGCGAAATTAGCCCTGAAACACTTCCCGAAATAACTGCTATATCTGAAAACACTTGAAGAAATGGAAGATATATAATGGTGAGCGGATGCCTCACATACCGGTAATTTTTTTCAAGAGCCCAAATGCCATATATCATAATTATCAAATAGAAAAAAAACATATTTATGTTCGTCAAAAGAAAGAAAAATAAATATCGAAAAAATAAAAAAATTATTTTTGGCCGAAAAATGAAAGCTTGAACGTCTCCATACGCAAAACGGAAAAACATAATAAAAAGATTTTTTAGCGAATTGGGCGGCGACCAACCAACCAACGCATTTTTATTTAATACAATTCTGGCTCTTATGTATTTTAATTTTTTGGCAAATACATAATCTTCGTTGTGAGAAAATTGCTCTGGAAATTTACCTGCTTTTTTCCAAATATTTTTGGAAAAAAGCATTGATCTGGTTGCTGGTAAAAACTTCTTGGGATTTACTTTATCCTGCATCACCAACACATAGGGAATTATACATTTTTGAAAGATGTTATGCGTAATTCCTTGATAATATCCAGCTACTACATCTATATCCTCGCTCCACGATGAAACTAGTTCTTCCGCCCACCTTTGGTCCAACACGCACCCAGCATCAGAACAGAGGATAATCTCATTCCGTGCCTTTTCTATAGCAAAGTTTCTCCCCACCGCCCTATTTCCTTTTTTTTGAAAAACTTTTATTTTTGATACTTTTTTATTGGAAATTTGAAATTGGAAATTGGAAATTATGGATTGTGTCCTGTCAGTACTTCCTCCATCTACGATAATAATTTCATCAAAAGATTGTGTTTGAAAAAATAATGAGGTAAGAAACGTTTCTATGGTTTTTTCTTCATTCAAAACTGTTGCGATAAATGATGTTTTTATTTTTGCCATAATTTTTCATATAAATTTGCGACTTTTCCCCATGTTTGCCGAAGGACCCACCTGTGCGCAACTTCTGTATTTTTCTTATTATTTTTTTGTATGAATTTTATAACCTCCAGTGGATCATTTGAAATTAATATCCAGTCAGCAAACGGCGCACGGGAAAGATAATCTTTTTTTAACGGATTAGTAAAAACAGCTATTACTTTCTTTCGATAAAATAACCCAAGCAATATTGATAAATATGAAGAAGCGAACACAACTGACGACCCCGCAATATGAATTTCTGGTCGAAATACAAAACCAAATACAACCCCAAAAGGAATAAGAAGCTCCCGCAAGCTTCCATCTCCTACGGCTTCGAAATGAAATTTTATATGTTGCTGTTTTAATAACCACAATACCTGTGCATACACAGATATCCCCGTATCTTCTTCAATCCTTCCAATAAAAACAATGCGCAGATCTTTTGGCGTTTCAGAAACCACACCCCTTGCCTCTTCAACCGCTCCGTACATAGTGATATCCGCTTTTGTCCCATACCACTTTCGAATATAATCTCCAATATGTATCACGCCATTTGACAAAAACGCGCTTAACTTTCGAACCCGGATTGCTTTTTTCTCAGGCGGACACTTAGTTTCATATCCATGAAATGTAATAAAGAACTTTTTGAAAGGATATAAAAATCGAAACGGAAAATACCAAAACCCTACATCATGCGCATGAATTATGTTAGCTATTTCTATCAAATATTTATGTCTCCATAGCCAGCGCCAAACTTGAAATTTTTTTCTTTTACCCTCTGAAATAGGGATACGAAATATCTCAATCCCTTTATATGTTGTTTTCCCGGGAAGATTATCAAAACTTTCGGTGACTATCACCACGCGATG
>CAYICR010000041.1:0-5844 GCA_964361925.1 uncultured Gammaproteobacteria bacterium | reverse complement strand
CCACACTCTGGACAATCCACATCTAGCGGAATGCTCGTTCCGTTAATCCATTCTATATAATCACAGCCTGTTGCTTTTTTGGTTTCTTTGTCCCATCCGCCGGCACTACATTTCTTCATCTTTTTCCCAAATCGGGTTACTTGAAGCACGAGAGGCTTTTCACACTTGGGACATTTCTCATCCAACGCTTGGGGCTCTACGGTGAGCCATTTCACATAATCACATCCCTCATTCTGACGGGTCTCTCGATTCCAAGAACCCTTGGAGCAACGCTGTAATTTGCGACCGCTTTGGGTCTCTACAATTTCTCCCAAAGAAGCAGAGCATTTTGGGCACACATCAGAAGAAGTATCATTCATACATATAAGATTATCATATTATGAAGAAAAAAGAAGACCCAAATTGATCATGAACCAGCAAGGATCCTGATGCTTTCAATTTTGGGCAAACTAACATTAAATCTTTCCGCCAAATCCATCATGAAATTGTTCGTTTTTCTGATTTTCTCAGCATCATTCTCTGGTTTTTCCCTTTTTTTAAACAATTCCAACTCCGCTCTCATACGATTCACCCTAGCAGTCAACACTAAATCTTGTGGAGAAAATGGCTCCACACCTGCTCTTTGGGCAAACTTCTTAAAAATAATCCATCCACCCTGTCTCGTAAGTGACTTTTCAGGATTAACACCTTTCCTTACTTGCCTAGTAAAAAGAGCAGAAGAATCATCCTTGCCTTTTTTTAGCTTCAAGAGAAGAAGCTCTGTGTCTAAATCAACGTGCACAAATTGCATTTTTCTATCTTTATTCTTAAATTTCATCAAAACTTCTGTGTCTTCAGTAAAGAAAATATCGCCTGAATGAAGGGCTAACACTTCATGACAAGCTCTTCCTGTTGCGAGCATGACCCTGATAAGAGCAGACATTCTCTTATCATTATCTACCATGGTCCGCGCTTCAATACTGGAAATTTCTTCTGAAGAAAGAATTCTACCTTTACTTTTCTGCTTTTTTTCAACACCTGTTCCACCTTTATATTCTTTTGTCTTACGCTTAAAAGTATCTGTGGAACCATCGGGAGCATAACTCTCATTCTGCGCCCACTTAATAAACCGACCCCACGAAGCACGCTTACGCCCCAGGGCTTTTTTACCCAGACCCTGTATCTTTGAGGGCAATGTGAGCAAAGCAGTTGGAAGTTGAGGTAATACATCAACAAACGGCTTGCTTTTCGTATCTCTTCCAATAAACCCTTGTAATTGCCGCATGTCTCCTTCATATGCCCCTACTGTGTTTGGTGACATTGGCCTACCGTCTTTTGAAATTAGAAATGGAAGGTCCGCAATAAATCTCGTAACAACTTCGCCAAATGATCCCGGCACTAATCCTCTCTCTTGTCTTGCCCCACCGCGCGCGTCATGAGGAGAAAAAAATACTTCTGGTTGTCTATTCAACACTTCTTTCATTATAGGAATGCATCTTATCAGCAAGTTCAGAAGAAATCAAGCCCAAATATAAGGCCTCCCCTTAAAAGGCCAGGCCTTATAAGGCCTGGCCTTTGCCTTCAGGCTCTTTCTTCCTGCTCTTTTTTTCTTTTTTCTGCTTTTGCCCTTCCCCCCTTTTGTCCGATTCTTTTATAGTAATCAGGATCTTTTTGCGCTTTTAATGCTTCTCCGCCAACTGTTCCTATATGCGAAAAGTGTTCTGTCCCATGTCTGGCAAGAGTTGCCTGACCCCCTGCTTGCGCTATCTCCTGAAAATATTGATGACCACGTTCACGTGAAAGCATCCCTCCAACCATTCTCCCCAATCTTACGTAATGTTCTGTCCCATACAATTCTAAAACCCGAAAACCACCAAGTTGACCTATCCTTGACGCAACAATAGGATCTCTTCGTGAGCCTTTTCCCTCAGATTTATTTCCCATAAGACCGTATTTTATCAGAAACATCTGAAGCATACAAGAAAAATACGCTTGCATAAAAACACAAGAACTTTTATAGTAGTAACGTGAGAAAAAAGGGATTTATACATGCAACTGTTGGCCCCATGTTTTCAGGGAAATCTTCATGGCTTATTCAAGAAATGGAAGATTTACGAAAAAATAACGTTCCCCACTTAGCTATTCGATTTGGAAACGACAACCGCTACTCCACTGATAGCATTGCATCTCATGACGGTACTACGTTCCTAGCTCATAGCGCCAAAACTATTGCAGATATTGAAAAACTATTAAAAAAATTTCCTGATATCATGGCTTTGGGAATAGATGAAATTAATTTTTTTCCCACAGAACTCGGAATACTTTTGAAAAAACTAAAAGAAAAAGGAACACAAATATACGTAGCGGGTCTGGATACTGATTTTCTCGCAATACCCTGGGAATCAGTAACCCAGATCTTAAAACACGCGGATATAATCAACAGGCTCACTGCGATTTGCTCCACGTGTAAAAAGAAAATTGCTACCAGAACCCAACGACTTATCAATGGAAAACCAGCCTCGCGTAATTCACCGAGAATTCTCATCGGAGCCAGCGAATCATACACCGCCCGCTGTGAAGATCATCACGAGATTACAAACTAAGTATTTAATTTTGTTTCTGAACAAAAGAACGCAGACGCATTAGGAGGCCTTCAAGCGTACTTCTCTCTCTACACACAAATTTCAGCTGATAAATGTCATCATCAGATAATCCGACCACCGTACTGGTGGATTTATACATAATCGAGTTGGGATCTGCGACGTGCTCCATGCTAAGCGCGTGTCCCATCTCATGAGCCAACGTATGAACCAACTCGGTTTGTGAGTTAGTCAAATAAATTTCTATCGAATTATCATATGGCCGATATAACCCTTCTTCGGGACGAGTAGCCAGCTCGGAATTAAACGAGTTAACTGTCTCATTTAGCTCTGAAACCTGTGAATTAAAGATAGATGTTGACTGATTCAATCTTTTTGCAGTAACAGAAAGCTCTTCTGATTCTTTTTTCAAATCACTTTGTGTTTTGGTCAACCCGTCATATTCTTCTTTTGGCGCTCCTCCTTTTTCATTCCAATAATCTACTTTTTTATTAAATTCTGCAACTTTTTCCTTGAACGCTTGAGATCGTGTCTCAAAATCCAATATCTCAAAATTCACTGCTGTCTTATTCTGATCGAGCTTGGTCTGAAGATTGTCTATTTCCTGATTAAGAGATTGACGCTTGTCATAGAGCATGTTTATACTCAACTTCGCTTTAGGATCATACATAAATAACTTTTTGCCCCATTCATCGCTCCAAAGAACATTTGCTTGCTCTATATCGTCCAAAAGCTCGTCATGAGTCAGACCAAACCGTTCATCCATCGTGCCAATTCTATATCCAAGCGGAACATCGCAAGGAGAGTAAAACAAGAGAGATCGTGGATTTTGTAACGCTTGTGGATTAAATATCTGGATAGCGACTGCTCCAAACAACAGTACAAACGCAAGCACGATTAACTTTCGCATGAGAAAATTATATCACAGCTTTGTTATAATATAACTATGACCAAACACGAACAGGTTCTTTTGGATATGTATTCATTCAATCAGGAAATGTTTAGAGGATTTCAGCACGTTCACGATTTATTTTCAGAAAACCCAGAAAAATATAAAGACGAATTTAATGAAGTTGGGCAAGACGTCCTACAGATTATCAGAAAATATGAAAATATCCTGTGTGGAAAATCAGAATCAGGAAAGTTCGGCAAATTTTCTTCCAAATTGGCAGATAAATTCTGGGAAGCAATCCGCCTTCGCTTTCCCAAGATAGATTCAGTCGGTGTGCTATGACTAACTTTTGGAACAATTTACCCAAACCATTTTTTGTCCAAGCGCCGATGGAAAAAGTCACCGACACCGTTTTTCGGCAAATTCTGGCCCGTTGCGGTCGGCCTGACGTATTTTTCACCGAATTTACCAGTACTGATGGGCTCTGTTCCAAGAAAGGCAAAACACGTGTAGCAAGACGCCTGCAGTTCACCGATATAGAACGACCAATTGTAGCACAAATTTGGGGAAACAAACCTGAAAATTATCGAAAATCCATAGCAATCATAAAAGAAATGGGATTTGACGGCATAGATATCAATATGGGCTGTCCTGTGGGAAAAGTCATCAAGCGAGGTGAATGTAGTGGGCTTATTTGCAATCCCGATCTGGTAAGTGAAATTATAACAACGGCACTCAAATCAGCTGGCGATATGCCAGTAAGTGTCAAAACGCGCATTGGATTTAAAACCATCGAAACCGATTCATGGGTCAGACACCTCCTCCAATTTCCCCTGTCAGCGCTCACGCTTCACGGAAGAACTGCACATGAAATGTCCAAAGTTCCCGCGCACTGGGACGAAATCGAAAAAGCAGTAAAAATACGCAACGAATTAAAAAGCAAAACTCTGATTATTGGCAACGGAGATGTACGCACCCATGCCGAAGGGGTAAAAAAAGTACAAACATATGGCGTAGATGGCATCATGATAGGACGGGGATTTTTTGAAAACTTGTGGATATTTAACCAAGACTACCAACCCACCCCACAAAAATCTATCCAGATGTTTGTAGAACATCTCCGACTATTTGACAATACATGGGGAAAAACCAAAGATTTCAACGCCCTGAAAAAATTTTTCAAAGTCTATATACACAAATTGCCCAACGCCAAAGAACTACGCAATAAACTCATGCGAGAAACATCATCAGAAGGAGTATTGAAAATTCTGGAGTCTTTGTCAGCTCCCTAGATCAAGCATTTTGACGAGAGGAACCGCGCGCGCGACTTGGCGCATCTTCTATTCGCGCTATAGCATCTGGTATGTCTTCTCTTCCGCTTGGAATAACAACATTTTCAGTTCCCATAGTCCAACTACCAGCCTTAATAATAGATGGCAAACCTGTGCGCCCCGATCTATGAATTGCGTTTTTAACAAGTCTTGTGCTCGATGGCGTTGAAACATCCCTAATTGCCCCTTGCCTAAATGAAGGTTTTGATGGAGAACTTGAGGCAGGATTCGACGCGCTTTCTGTAGATTTCTGTGAAACCCGAGGCGCGAGAGGCAATGGCAATTTACCATTAATAATGGCAAGTCTATCATTCGCAGATAAATTATGTCCTTCGCCAATCAAAAAAGCATGTTGACCTGAAGAATCAAGCGCTTTGAACGCACGATCTCTTTCTGCTCGCGCAAGTCGCGCAGGATCCATCGGGTCTTGTATATCAATATGTTCGCTCATATACCAATCGTACTACATGCTTTTCCCCTGATCAGGCATTATTTTACGTACCAACTGCTCACCTGAAGAATTATCAATCAATTCATATCCCAAATCTTGAATCTCCCCTCGAATCTCGTCTGACTTAGTAAAATTTTTTTCTTTTCTCGCTCTTTCCCGCTCTGCTATCAAAATCTTCACCTGCTCTGGGATCTCCAAAGGCTTTATCTCCGACAACCCCAAGCCTAACACCTCATCAAATTTTAACAAACTTGATCTTTTATTTTCATTGCTATGATCGGATTTCAAAAGCTCCCATACTACTGCCAAGCCCTCGGAAAAATTCAGATCATTTTCTATTGCTTTTACAAATCTCTCTTCATATTCCTGTATAGCTTTTCCTGATTCTAACCCAAGCCTCATCACTTCAGCGCGGAGCTTGTGAAGCGCGGTTTGGGAAGCACTCAAAGATTCAAAGGTGAAATTCATTTCCTGTCGGTAATGTGTTCCTAAATATAAATACCGAAGCGCTAACGGATCGAAATTTCTATCAACTAAATCCTGCAATTTATAATTATTCCCCAGACTTTTGCTCATGCGCTTTCCATCAAT
>CAYICR010000040.1:0-5985 GCA_964361925.1 uncultured Gammaproteobacteria bacterium | reverse complement strand
ATAAAAATCCAGCACCAACAGCCAGGAAATGATTTTTCAATACCCGTTTGGCTATCAAGAAGACCAAAACAGAAACAATAAAATGAATTCCTATTGAAATCATATGATACATCGTCTGATTAAACCAAAAAGCTGAGTACATCAGGGAAAAATATATTTTCGTCCCAGGACGATAGAAAAACCCATCAGACTGGGTAAAATACTGCAAGAATGTACTCACTGGCTCACATTGTACGACGCCATTTGCGACATGATTACGGCAATCAGAAGCCCACCTAAGCCAAGTGAAATCATCCCCAACAAAATAATAATCCAATGCGGAAGAAAAGAATGTTACGGTTGTTGTAAAAAGAAAAACTACCGCTGTAATTGGATAGCTAAGTAATTTCAAGAATTCGTCCCATAAATGTATCTCTTCTTTTCTATATAACTCCAAAAGGCCAAGAATTATTCCCATTAAAAGCCAGTACATAAAGGCGATCTTCGATGCTTCAAACACGTCGATAAGCACTGCATTGAGCAAAAGACCAACGGTGCCCGCGACAAACCCAAGCGCCAAGCTCCTGGTCACCATCGAATCTACGCGAGGAAGAATTCGTTTCATATAAATTCCCGCAACAAAAAATATAGAGAAAAATGAAAAAAATCCAAGCAGTCCCGACTCTCCCAGAATTCGCAAATAATTATTGTCCACTGCCAAGCTTACTGATCCCGATCCACTACCCAATAAAATATTTAGTCGAAACGCGTCCAAAGTACGTGGCCATTCTCCTTGAAATCTTGTGGTAAATGAAAGATCATACGCCTTTGCTCGTTTTACTAAAAACTCACCATCATACATAAATATCTGAGTAGTTTGAATACCACCCTGATCTTTTGATTTTTCATAAAAATAATTATTTACTTTTTTAACTACTGGAGATAGAGGAAGATTTATATACGAAGTCCCTTGAGGTAAACTCTCACCAGTCGAAGCATTTGGTTCAGTAACAACCACTGCTGGGTCTGGAATCAGAGAAAACAAAACAACTCCTGAAGCACTTGCTAATTTGGAATCCTGTTCATTTTGGGCAAGTTCTCGGGTAATTTCCTTACCTTGAAAATATGACGCAGGAACCTCCTTCACTTTTCCAATCGCGTTACCTGTTTTGGCATTTACCAATACATCAATTTCTGTAACCGTGCTACCAAAACGCTGCATGAGAGTTGGGAAAAAGCTTAAAATAGCCAAACAGATCACCAAAAGCGAAACAATCAACATTTTCCTCTTCTGTAAGAACAACAAAAGAATCAAAGATAACAACAAAACAAAAAATGAAACCCGGGATACGGTCATAAGAAGCAAAATAAACCCGGCAGAAGCAGTACACAGCAGGAAAATCTTCAATAGCCAGTTTTTTATACCCAACATGAGGCTCACTACGATAGGAATAATAAGAACCAGATACGCAGCTAAATCATAATGACCCGCAAAAGTTGATGGGATTCGAGACAATTGTGACAATTGAATAGGAATTCCTTTTGCAAACTCCTCATTCATGGTGAGATATGCGGGAAATCCAAAAAACTTTTGCCCAAAACCATACCCGACGACCAACAACAAAACAACTACAAGCGTAGGAATAACATAATGAATATACTTTTTTTCTTTCATCGCCGAATACGCAACAAAAAATAAGAACAGGTATTCTATTTTTCGTAAAAAACTAAGCATTGCTACATTTGAAAATACATTTGACAACGTAGGGAATATGAGCAAAACTCCATGAAGAGTTGATAGGCCTGCGACTACCCAAAACAGCAAAATAGGAAAAGTTAGTGGAGTTCTCAAGCTAACCTTTTGCCGAATAAGGGCGACAATCCACCATAAGACTGCAAAAGCAACCAAAAAATCCTCAAGTCGTATATAGACCCACGTGTGCTGTATATCAAGAATCGGTTTTTTGGGATAAAGAGGAATAAAAACCAATAATATGAGTGTAAAAATTAAAAATATGTGCTTTGAAATCCAAGAAAAAATTTTCATAAAATTGAAAACAGCGCCTTAATGTAGGTATTTTTTAATTCCTTTCTTCCAAGTAATAACCCTACTAAAATAGCTGTACACGCCTTTGCAACCAATAATACTCGCACTACTGTATATTCTACAGCATTTTTATGCTTTTTGAAAAAGTAAATGTACCCCTGAAATATGCGTGCTATGGCAAAAGACCGATCCGAACTTCCTTGACCTACATGAGTAACCAAAGCTTCAGACAACCATGCCACAAGATACCCTGATTTTTTTACCCGATAACAAAAATCTATATCCTCTACATACATAAAAAAATACTCATCAAAACCCCCAAGCTTTACGAAAAGTGATTTCCGCAAAAGCATAAATCCTCCGTTTACCCAATCAACATTCTGTGCGCCAACAAGCTCCTTGTCAACTTTTTCTTGATCAAACAACACAGAAAATAGCGTAGGAAAGCTTCCAAATGATTTCTCAACTGTTCCATGTGGATCTTGCAGCCTGCCACCTAAAACACCAACCTTTTCATTTTTTTGCATATAATCAACCATCCTACCTATACTTCCCTCAAGTATTTGAGTATCCGAATTGACTAAAAGCAGATATTCACCTTTTGCTGTTTTGGATGCGGTATTTACCCCTTTTGCAAAACCAACATTCTTCTTTTGCTCAATCAATACTACTTGTCCAAACTCGTTTTTTACCATCTCAGAAGATCCATCTGATGAAGCATTATCCAAAAGAATTACCTCAAATGGAATATTTTTTGTAATACTAAAGATTGAAGACAAGCAGTCCCGCAGAAGATTCTTTGTGTTGTAAGATAGGATAATTATCGAAACCATCTTGCTCTTCCTAATTTATAATGCAAATCAGAAAAAGCTCGTTGACCAATTACTCTTGCAGGAACTCCCCCAACAATTGTGCCCGCCTCCACGTCTTTGGTTACGACCGCGCCTGCACCTACCACCGCGCCCTTCCCTATCCTTACCCCAGGAAGAATAATTGCCCGAGGACCGATAAACACATAGTCATCTATCACAACTGGTGCTTGTTTGCTTGCAAATGTCAAACTTGAAATATCATGTTCTGCGTTGTAAATCATTACCTCCGAAGCTATATCCACATGATTACCAATAATCAACCTGTCTCTTCCGTCAAAAACGGCATTTTCACCAATAATAGAATCGTCTCCAATGGAAATGTTTCGCGGATCATATAATCGAAGCCCCGTGTGAATTACTGAACCACTACCAATCTTCATGCCAAAAACTTGATAAACTAAATTTCTAAATTCATGAATTGGTACCCACCCAGCAAGATGCAGAATCATCACCTCAAACTCTAAAACGATATTAAATAATCTATTCCAGATTTTCTTAATAATTTGTCCTCCTGATAATTCGTGTCCGTTTTTATCTTTCATTCTTTTACTACCTCCTCCAAAATCTTTAATGTTTGCCGTGCGGTTTTTTCCCAAGAAAATTTCTTTACTTGCTCATACCCTTTTTTTATTAAATCGGTGCGAAGATTATCATCAGATAACAATTGATTCATTTTATTTGCGATATCTTCAACAGAAAGCGGATCCACATATAGCACTGCGTCTCCTCCAACTTCTGGCAGACTACTCACGCTACTGGTAATCACTGGACAGCCATATTGCATTGCCTCCAATACAGGAAGGCCAAAGCCCTCATAAAGACTTGGGAGTATGAAAAGCTCTGCATGGCTATACAAATTAACTAATTCCTCATCCTCTATGAAATTTTTGAATACCACTCGACTTTCTACCCCATATGCTTTTGGAGCATCCATAATCTCCTCATACAACCAACCTTTCTTCCCTGCAACAACCAAATTAACCGAATGTTTATCGGTTATTTTGGAAAAAGCCTCAATTAATTTAACAATGTTCTTACGAGGCTGAAGTGTACCCACAAACAAAATGTATTTCTCTTCAATAAATCTTTTTTTAGCGTCTTTCATAGCCATCTTTTGCTTCACTCCAGGATAGGTAACTACTACATCCTTAGCTTCTTTTTTGTACTCTTTAATTATATCATTTTTTGACGCTTGACTAATAGTAAGCACTCTTTTTGCGTTTTTGACAGAATAGGATGTCCATCGCCGTAACTGATATAAATCCATTTTTTTAAATAGATTTGGATAATACAAATAAGATAGATCCATAACAGAAATAACCGTGGGCATTTTTGCAAAACGAGGCGCATAATGAGAGGGGGTAAAAAATACATCGGGCTTAACCGAATCAAACAGCAAATGAAAAGGAAGCGCTAATTGTGTCCAAAACCCCTTTGGACCAATTATTTTATACTTCCAGTTCCCACTTTCCTTGGGCATATGTTCAAGGGGCTTATTCTTAAGGTAAATTTTGAATTTTGAATTTTGAATCTTGAATTCTTTGAATTGTCGTAACAATTCAAAGCTGTATTCCCCTATTCCGACCCTTTGCTCCACATTCGCCTCATTTCCATCTATACCAATAATCATAAAACACCACCTGGATATACAACGGATAATTTTTCGGATGGTATTTTTAATATTTCCATCGCATCTTCTTTGGTTGACTTGGATATACACAAAAACTTCGAACATTCCTTAAAAGCCCACTGTAGTTTTCTCTTTTGTGTTTCAACGATTCTTCTATCGGTTTCTTCAGGATATTTATAGACGATGAGATCGTACAGAATGGTAATTTTCTTCGCTCTTTTTGTTGGTGGCTCAGTCCAATCTGACGTTATAAATACATCAACATCTCCAACAAACCATTCAATTGGTAAGATGTGTAGCCTATTCCAAAGAAGATCCAATAACATGGGCGGCAACCGAAATTCTTTAATTTTTACTTTTGAATTGTAATTTTGAATTTTGAATTTTGAATTTTGAATTGTTTTTCTCAACGACGAAAAAAACAACACGTACTCATTTTCTCTATCAACTTGAATAAGATTTTGAACAAGCTTTGCAAGATACTGCTCTACACCTGTATTCTCATACGCAAGCTGACTAATATCTATTCCGATTCTCATAAGTTATTTTCTTAAGCGTATCATGTGTAAGATTGCCGACATCAAGAAAAATGTGGCAGCATACCACGTGAGACGTTCTGCGGTAAAAAATATCCAAAGTGAGAAAAGTGGTATCGAAAGAAAAAGACACGCAATCCCTGCAAGAGCAAACAACCTAGGATCTCTTCGAATAAGCAAAATAACTAACAAAACCACAAATCCAATATCTTGTATCTTCATTAATTATATTTTACTCTTTTTTATAACGAATTGGGAAGATGTGAGAATCTAAGCGGGAATTTTTCGCAGAAGAATTAAGTATAAGATCAGCAAGGAATCCGGTAAATATTGTCTGGAACCCAAATATCACCAACAGCATTCCCAAGAAGAGAAGTGGTCTTCGTCCTATCGCCTCACCCTGAAAATGCACAAAACTTAAATATCCAAGGATTATAATTCCAAACAAGAAGAATAATATACCTAAAAACGCAAAGAAGTGAAACGGACGGCTCCCGTATCGAGACAAAAATATCATGGTAAATATATCTGGCATATCTTTCCAAAGCTTGGAGAATCCATATTTTGATTTTCCAAACATTCGCTTGTCGTGTTTTACCGCAACCTCCGTAACCCTAAATCCTTCCTGATGCACGAGCAGTGGAATAAAGCGGTACATTCCTCCATAAAGAATTAAACTTTGCGCTGCTTCTCTGGAATACGCTTTTAATCCACAATTGTAGTCATGAAGGCTCAGACCCCAGAAGCTTCTCGCCAAGAGATTAAACAAACGAGAAGAAATTACTTTATGAAAAGGGTCATTACGCTTTTTTCTCCACCCGCACACCAAATCGAAGCCTTCTTCTAATTTAGAGATGAGCCTTGAGATTTCCGAAGGTCGATCTTGTAAATCAGCATCAAGTGTGACCACGATGTCTCCCT
>CAYICR010000039.1:0-6024 GCA_964361925.1 uncultured Gammaproteobacteria bacterium | reverse complement strand
AGGTTGCAGGCGAATTTTATTTCTGACAGGAGTTTTTCTTCATCAGCTTTTGACAGCCCAAGGCTTTTAAGCAGGTCTGGCCTACATAATTCTTTGGAAAATACAATGTCTTCTTGTAAAAGTTTTTGCTTTTGCGCATTCGAAAGCGAAGAAAGCGCGGTGATGGGCGTGAGGCCTGATTGTTCGATGAGGTCTCGCAGACTTTCTCCTTCGGGATAATTCCATGAAATTACTTTCATGTTCATACAGGCAGAGTACGCAATCGCGTCTTGGGTTATTTTGGTATTGGTTACAAGCCATGCCTGATTGAGATTATTTTTGTCGAGTAAATCATCAAAGCGGGCTTTTATGTAAAGCGCTACGTGAATATTGGTTTTTGTTCCCGGCATATTGTGATATTTTGCCTCAACCATTACTCTCTCTGATCCCTTTTGGGCAACCACATCTACTTCATGGGTTATACATTTGCCCTGCAAAATTTGTCTTATTTGGGTTACATATCCTTTTGTTTCCAGAATTTTGGCTATAAAGCTTTCAAAAGGATATCCAGTAGGCCCTAAATCCATAATTGCTTGCTTGAGGCTAAATTTCGCAACCGCAAATGGCTGTTTTTCTGTGAGAAATTCTTTGATATGTTGATAAATTTCAGAGGTTTTTATGTTGGGGGTTAAGCGTGATCGAATGTGATCTATGGCTTGATTTTGTAACTGCTGGGGAACTCCCGCTCGCTGTATAGAGTTTCGGAGTTTTTCTTCGCTAAATTCTTCTATTTCCCCAGTTGCTTTGGTAACTGCTATCACCTATTTAGCATAGCATATGTTATACTAAAAACCCATGAAGTATCTCTTTTTTAGAGCGTTTCCCGCGCTTTCTCACCGAAATTATCAATTGTGGGCATCGGGGCAATTCGTATCCTTGATTGGCACATGGATACAAATGATTGCTCAGGGTTGGTTGGTGCTGGAGCTTACCCATGCTGCGCTTTGGGTGAGTATTATTGCCGCGCTTAATTCTCTACCCATACTGCTTCTCACGCTTTTTGGCGGATTGATTGTGGACCGTTTTTCAAAAAGAAAGGTGCTTTTTATCGCAGAGTTTTCCGCGATGATCTTGGCTTTTACTCTTGGGTTTTTGACCATATTTCATCTGGTTACCGTATGGCATATCGCAGTACTAGCATTTTTACTTGGTGTGGTAAGCGCCATAGATATGCCTGCTAGGCTGGCTTTTTCTTTTGAAATGGTGGATAAGAAAAGTCTTTCATCAGCACTGGCTCTTAATGCTGGCATGTTTAATGGCGCACGAGTGGTAGGACCGGGTCTTGCGGGATATTTGATCGCTTTTGTAGGGCTTGGAGGGGCGTTCTTGGTGAATGGCATTTCATTTATCGCGGTTTTGATAGCGATGCTCTTCATGCGTACCACACCTTCAAAACCAGTTATTCATCCTCATCCTTTTTTGGCAATTCGCCAGGGGCTTTCGTATGCATTTTCAAATGTAATTATTCGCCGACTCCTTATTTTTTCTGGATTTATTTCTATATTTGGCTGGTCGTATATGGTAATTTTGCCCGTGGTGGTAAAAAATACTTTTCATATGGACGCTTCAGGTTTGGGACTATTTAATGCAGTGGCGGGATTAGGAGCGCTCATTGGCTCATTTCTCATTTCCGGATTATCACGCATGTTTGGTCCATGGAAATTTATTTTTACTGGATCTTTTCTTTTTGCTTTTTCTTTGTTTATTTTTAGTTTTACAACCAATCTTTATATCGCGTTGCTCTGTTTGTTTGGTATAGGACTTGGTCTTATTATGCAATTTGCCACGATTAACTCGGCAATTCAGCATGTGGTGGTAGATAGTTTGCGGGGAAGAGTCATGAGCGTGTATACGCTTATGTTCTTGGGCATGACACCATTTGGAAGCCTGCAAATAGGATTTCTTAGTCAACAGCTTGGTACTGCATGGGCGCTTCGTATTTCATCATTGGTTGTATTGGGAATTTCTTTATTATTTCTTCTCAAACGCGTAAAACGGCCCGGTTTGGAAAACTAACTGGTACGCGTGGTCTTTTTTCAATCTTTGAACATAGCTCATTTGTACTTCTTGCGGAGGAAGCGAATATTCATCATCAAGACTCAGAAGGATGAAATCTGCACTTTCCATGCCCATAGGAATGGTATAGATGTGTTCTCTTTGTGAGACATGCGCTCCAATGTTGTTGGATGCTGAGATGCTTTTATTTTTTGGAATACTTTGAACGAATTTTTCCACTTCAAACCGATATGATTTTTGTCGAGTTATCATGTCCAAATTAGGATTTTGGGCTCCAGGGAGCGGGCCAAAAGCATACGCGCTAAAAAGCGCGCAAGACAATATATAGATGACAAGTATAGGCGTTTTAATTTGAGGAAATAGTTTTCTCAGTATTTTTGTACCGTATAGAGAAGCAATAATTACAAAGGGTGTAATCGCAGCGGTGTATTGATAGTACAGTTGATGAAGCTGGGAATTATTACTTAAGAGATTTATTCCTAAGTCAACTGAAGAGAAAAGAAGATAGAAAGGAGACAAAAGAGACAGAAGACCAAAAGGAATAAGTAATTGAAATAGATAAGTTAGTCTTTCTGTTTCAAAAACAGTAGAAATCGTTTGAATAGGAGAAAATAAAATATTTTTGGCAATAGCTGTTGGTGAATCTCCAAAAGCAGAATAATACGAAAGGGCAAAGTGCCCCGCTCCCCTGGCTGCGGGAATGAGTTTCCATAACAAGAGATAAAACATGAAGAAGCCAAAAGCTGCAATAGTTGTGCCCAGGAGTTTCTTCTTGTGGAAAAAGAATGTATAAATTCCGAAAAATCCTACGATAATCCAAATCTGTTCTTTGGTAATTCCTGCAAGCAAAAGAAAAATGATATACCAGCGATATTTTTTGGTTTGCAAAAAATAAAATGCGCCAAACAGGAACGTGGTTGCAAGTGTCACCGCGTGGAAATCATATAAGTTACTATGTCCAATGCTTGGGTTAAGTAGATATGAGAGCGCGAAAATAAGTCCAAGTGTCTTGCTCGACAGTATAGATTTTCCAAGTAAATAGACAAATATTGCTCCCCCTGCGAGGATGATTGTTTGCGCGAACAAAAGCGTTCTTGGATCAGACCAAATCAGGTACAGAGGAGAAAGAAGTACGAGAATAAAATCTGCGTGAAATGCTAATCTGGATATGATTTCTACTCCATCTGGATTAGTGAGTTGAAAAAATCTTCCGTTGATAGTGTTCCAAACTGTTTGATCCATGTTTCCCAAATCAAATCTCCCCGCATAAAAATTTTCATAACGAAGGATTGAAGCAAAGCTGAAATACGCGGTATACAAAAAAATAAAAAAAGAAAGAAGATAACCGTATATATACTTTATTGAAAGCAGCTCTTTTTTTCTCCAAAAAAATGCAAAAGAAAGAAATAAAAGTTCTGAAAAAATAAGTACCAAGCGCGAGAAAATGGCGCCAGTTGCAGCAGATCCGACTGTCACAAAAAACGAAAGTGTGGCGGTAACCATACCCTCTCTTACCCCAAGCCCCATTGGGGTAATAAATGAAAGATAACCTACCAACAAGCTAAGTACAAAAAATCCGATAAATGATAAAAGATATGTCGGAGGGATATAAAAAATTGCGGAAATAGTTAGGTATGTACCTATTCCGTAGCAAATCATATAAAGCAAGGAGAAAAGAGTGAGAACAAGCATAGTTTGTAAACGAAAGAAGGGAAATGCACGAGCAAGTGTATGTTGTTTGTTTTTAAAATAATCAAGCTTTTGATGCACGCCAAATATAAATACAACAAGAATCGTAACAATGATAGAGATATTAGTTAATTGATCTTGAAAGGGAATGTTTGCCAGCACGGTGGTGAACAGAAGCGGTAAAGAAAGGAGAGAAAGAAGCAGGCAGGCGATAAGTAAAAATTGCATTTCATAAAACATGGAGAACCATACTGTTTTTTTCTCCACATTCATCTTGGAGAAAAGTACGGTACGACCCAAAAACGACCAGATATTTCCGGGAACAAATCTCTTCATCTCGGAAAGTTCCCATAAATACATAACTTCGTAAAAAGGAAGATTATGACCTTTTTCCTTGAGGATGAGGAACCACACGATGCTTCGAAAAAGATAATACAGAATGAAGAAAGTTATACCTGAAAGCAGTAAGAGTATGTTTATGGGAGTAAATTCAAATTGTAAAGATGTCGATTGGGATACAATAAGTTGACCAATAAAAAAAAGCGCTACGATAGATAAAGGCCATCCAATTATTATCTTGGCAATATCAAGAACTTTATTCATGAGGAATAACTAACTTAACTTGTATTAGTGCTTGCACCGATCCGGCTTTGCCGGAGAAGTGAGCCGCACAGGAGTTGAACCTGTAACCTACTCCTTAAGAGGGAGTTGCTCTGCCAATTGAGCTAGCGGCCCTTCGTCGTTTCACTCCTCAGGGTAAACCCATTTGAGGAAATGCGCACGATTTAGTATACTATACAAAGCTTGTACGGACAAGTAAATAGTAACCGAATGAAAATTTGTGGATTGTGCAAGAAAAAGAAAAAATTAGAAAATTTTAATTTCAAAAATAAAACTAAAAATATTCGAAATGCCAGATGCACAGAATGCACCCGTCAATCAATAAGAAATCATTATAGCGTACATACAGATTATTATCTTAAAAAAGCAAAATTAAGAAATCAAAGACTGAGAATCGAGGTTAAAAAATATATTTATGAATATCTCAGTGAACATCATTGCGTTGACTGTGGAGAAAGTGACATAATTGTTCTTGAGTTTGATCATATCAAAGACAAGACAAAAGATGTTTCACTGCTTGCACGTAATGCCACGGTGAAGATTATAAGAGAGGAGATTAACAAATGCGAAGTCAGATGTGCGAATTGTCATAGACGTAAAACTGCTTTAAGAGCAGGATGAACTAAAAGCATGCCTTTGTAGCTCAACGGATAGAGCACTGGTCTTCGGAACCTGTGATGAGAGTTCGATTCTCTCCAAAGGCACCACGTAGGAAATTGCAAGCAGTTTCGGTTCGCCTCGCTTCGCTCGGCGATTAAATTGTAAGGGATTTTGGGCGAAAAAATCAGTTGGCGATTTCGTTCAGGGAAAAGAAAATTTTTTAATCATTATGTCTATAAAATTATTTATAACCGGCGGAACTATTGATAAAGAATATAATCCCCTTAACGGGGAACTGGTTTTCGTCAAAACACACTTATCAAAAATGCTGGAGCAGGTAAAAAACAAAATTGATATTGGGCCAGAAGTTTTGATGTTGAAGGATAGTTTAGATATGAATGATAATGACAGAGCAACAATTTTAGAAAAATGCAAGACGACAAAAGAAGAAAAAATTTTAATAACACATGGGACAGATACAATGGTAGAAACTGCACAAGTATTGGGAGAAAGCATTTTAGATAAAACGATAGTTTTGACCGGCTCAATGATACCGTTTTCTTTCGGACAATCTGATGCCCTTTTTAATTTAGGGGTTACTATTGGTGCAGTCCAATCTTTACCACTAGGAGTTTTTATTGCGATGAATGGTAAAATTTTTCCTTGGGATAATGTAAGAAAAAATAAAGAAATCGGCGAGTTCGAAAATATAAAATAGATTTTGTTTCGCATATATTTTGAGTTTTATTAAGAATTTGCCGCCAAAGAAAAACTTGAAATTGTCATCGGCGCGACGAAGCCGCGATTTGCTGGGCTGGCTTCTCACCGCCACAGGTGGCGAAATGCGTTCGAACTATTTTTAGAATACAGCATCGATTTATAGACTACTTAACACTATTTTGTAATACTTTTAGACTTGACAGGTACGTTTCTGTAGTGTAGAATAGTATCATATGGATGATAAGTTAGCGCTCCTGCAGACTAAAAAACAACGCTTAGACCTTTATAAACCTCTTCAAAATGAGCTTATAAAGAATTTAGAAGAATGGTTCAGGATTG
>CAYICR010000038.1:0-6295 GCA_964361925.1 uncultured Gammaproteobacteria bacterium | reverse complement strand
GCCCGTATCTCAGTGCAGTTGTGGCTGACCGACCTCTCAGTCCAGCTACCCGTCAAAGCCTTGGTAGGCAATTACCCCACCAACTAGCTGATAGGACGCAGGCTCATCTCTCGGTGACCAGTAAAGGTCTTTAATCTTGCGATACCATGGAGGATTACCCCATCTTTCGATGAGCTATACTCCGCCCAGAGGTAGATTCCTACGCGTTACTCACCCGTCTGCCACTATCCGGCTTGCGCCGGACCGTTCGACTTGCATGCTTAAGGCACGCCGCCAGCATTCATCCTGAACCAGGATCAAATTCTCAAAAAAATGTCAGATTTCTGTTAAGAGGAATAATCTGACAAAAATTCCTACCACTTTCTGACTGAGGAACAAATGTTTTATAAAAATATAAACACTGCTCCCGCAAGAAAGTATTTTTCCTCACTTTGGACATTATGTGCTTTTTAGTTGTTAAGGAGCCCTTCGACTACGCTCAGGGTAAACTAATCTTAAGTAATGCTATGTAGATACTGAGCTTGCCGAAGTATAAAAAAACCCCGCGAACGGGGTTGTTCCCAAACGCTTTGACAAAAAGTCTACATAGGTAAAGACCATTATAGACTATTTCGAATTTTTGTCAAGGATTAAGTCCACCTCTTAATTAGCATCTTTTTCCTTCTTGTCTGCATCAGAAGATTTCTTTTCTTTTTCTTTTCGATCTTCCTGCTCTTTTTCCTTCTTTTCTAATTTTTCTAACCGCTCTCTTTGTTCTTCTTTTTGTTTTTCCTCTATTTCTTTCTTTATTCGCTCAAGTTTTTCCTGCGTATGGTCTATGTCTGTGTCGACTTGATTTGTTGGCGCTTGCACAGGAGGGGGCGTTACGGGAATGGGGGTGTGCGTTGGTAGCGGGATAGTTGGTGTCGCGCTTGGTACAGGAGGAGCAGTCGGAGCTGGCGTTAATTTCGTATTGGTAGCAATAACACTCGTAGGCTTTACCACAAAAACTGTAGGAGTGGGACTTGGAGCAAGTGTTGGTATTGGAGCTGTTGTCACCGTTGGCGCTAAAGTTGACGCAGGCGGAGCCGCGTTTGACGCGGATATTTGAGCGAGTGTCTGCGGGTTAACTGCGACGAAAATCCCTTGCTCTTGCGCTTTTACTTTCACCTCCACAAGTTTTGCCTGATACTCGTTAATTTTTACCAAAAGTTCCCCTTCTAATCGTTGCTTCTCTACTGGATCAGACACACTATTTACTGCAAGTTGTGTTGTTTCTATTTGCGAAATGAAAGTTTCAAGCCCTGTTGTGTCAGATCTGGTTAGAAGTAATCGTTCTGCTTCATCAAAACGTCTTCCAGAAATATTGGCATGAAACATGGCTCTTGTCGTGGGATGAAGCGACGCGCCATTCAAAACTATCTTCTCAAGCCCCAGTTTTACCGGATAAAAAAATTCTCCAGGAATGCTGTTTTGAGAAATAATTATAGCAACGGTAAACGGGGCAAAGAAAAAAAGAAGAAACCACGAACCATAATCCAATACGCCTCCAAACCACTTTTTTAACTGTTCAAACACCGCATGAAAAGGAGAGTTATTTTCTTCCGGTGGTTGATTTATTTGTGGCGGAACAACTACAGGTTGAACAATCGGAATATCGTCCATATATCAACTGTAATTGAATACGCATCCTGAGTCAACTCAACGAAATATTTTCCTTTAATATTCGTCATTGCTCTCCCGCCAAACGGAAAAAGCAATCCCAGCTCTTATCTTAGATATCCATTTCGCACAGGTATACATGTATACCTGTGTATTGCGAAGAAAGGGGTGTCTGATCAAATTTTTCATCGGGTTTGACAACATTTCGCAGATGACTTTATACTAAGTTCTTTTGCAGTATCTTCCAAGATTCTCTGATTTCTTTCCTCCCAACCACCTCAATAGTTACAAACTTATCGTATTTTATTTCTTCAAGAACATCTATAAAAGCTCTTAAATCAAGGATGCCCCCTCCTATTTCCGAGTGATCACTCCCCTGGTAAACATCATGTAGGTGGATATCCTGTATTTTATCTGAGAATCGCTTGAGTATAGGAATTGGATTGGTTTTACTTTTCAAAAAATGTCCAATATCCATAGTGAGAAAAGAAAACCGAGCAATATTTTTGTAGTGCGTGGGTGTGCAAGGATAAGGTATTTGTATACTCCATCTTTCCGGCATGTTCTCTATGCATACAGGAAGTGTTTTTGACATTTGAATTGTTTTCAGGGCGCGTTTGAGCTTCTGGATCACCAATTCTTCTTTCCAAAATTTCGGCATAAGTCCTGCGTGCATAGTAAATACCCTCGCGTGTGTTTCGGTACTAAATGAATACGCTTTTTGTAATTTACTTATTGTTGCGTTCACAATTTCTCCATTTGGAGATAGCAAATTTAGATCCAAACAAGGTGCGTGGACAATTATTTTGTATTTTTTCGCTACGTCTTTAAAGAAATTAATTTCTGCATTTGTCGAGGGAATATATTCAAGAAAGATTTCTATATGCTCAACACCCTCGAGGCTATTGATAAAATCAAGATTCTCAATCCATTCCTTCTTGTTTTCGGTGAGGATATCCAAAAATACCCCAATGCTAAATTTTCTCATATGATAAATCGCGCTTGTGCTTCTTGAATTACTTGTGGTGAGAGAAAAGGTAAACGATCCATGCTATTTACCAAATCAGCTCTTCGCCCATTATGCGACACTGCAGATTCGGTGTCAAATTCTTTCCGAAGGGTAATCTCGAAATTTTGAACAACTCTTGAAACTACTCCCGATTCATCGGCGTATACTTCAAACTTAGGCAGTAAATGGTTATGATGATCGCCGGTATATAAAACACCGTCTTTAAAAACAGCTACGGGAACTTCTGTTATTGCCTCTCCGTTAGGAAGTATTTTTTCTTTCGCATGAAAAACATATGTGTCTGCAAAAAAACTTTTTCTAGGTGAATTTTTATCTGAATAGGGAGCAGGTTTATAATCCATTATCGACACTGCCCTATTTGCTCGTTGCGAAACAAGCCCCTCGGGTACCACCTTGAATTCCCATAAAAAATTAGGAAGGGGAATAACCTTAAGGCTTAATGCGTAATCTTCGATGCTAAATTTTTGACTAAGCATCTGTGCTTCACCTATCGCATACAGATTTTGAAAGTTTAAACATCTTTGGACAAATAAGCTGCCTTCCTCTGATTGAAAACCCAGAGAAGAATCTACTATCCTTTCTGGGATTTCTTCAAAAGAAAAAAAGCTTGGATCCACGACAAGAATTATATCTATATCTGATGGATTATCTCCGCCTCGCACATTATAAAATCTACCATAACTCATTGATCCGCCACAAATTTCGCCAACAACCTCTTGAGGTAAACCAGCAGAAAATTTTTCTAAAAACTTTAATCTCTTTACTGTTTCTTCTACAGCTTCTCCAAGAGAAGGCTGTCTGCGTCCGAGTATTGCCGTTCGTTCTTGCCATAATTCAACCGGTAAATCCAAGGCTTCAACTAGTTGTTTATGATTATCCAGAAAGTCACTTGCTTTACCTTCATCTTTCGCATTAAGCCATGCCTGATCAAGATGAAACGCTATTTTCCCAACTACAAAATCCAGGTTGGGAGATTTTTCTCCCGACTGTCTTTCTGTGCTCATGAAGGTGTACACAGGTATACATGTATACCTGTGTATTGCGAAGAAAGGGGTGTTATTGTTTTTCCAAAAGCAACATGATCCACGGAAAAGGAAGTCTTTTTTTTGTTTTTTCAAATCCGTCTCCAGCTACAAATTGCTCAAAAGAGAAACTTGTCCAGTGCTGAATGTGCTCAATATCATTTCCCCATCTCGTAAGATTTTTGCCACGAATTAAATTCGCAAGGGTAAAAATTGGTTCGTTGGGCACAGAAAGTAAGATATATTTTTTACTCACCCTTTTTAGTTCTTTCAGGGCTTTTTCAGGATCTTCCAGGTGCTCCAACACTTCCATACAAAGCACTATATCAAAAGAATTTGCCTTATAGGGCAATTCATAAATATCGCCCTGCTTCAAGACTAGTTTCTTGTTTTGTTTTTTTCCTAATTTCACTGCAGTCGAAGAATAATCAATTCCCTCCAAGATTTTTCCTACTTTATTTTGATAAAGTTTTTCAAGGGTAAACCCCTCGCCACATCCCACATCCAAAATCGATTCCACCTCAAGAGGTTTTATGACATCCAAAAAAACTTTATAAAAATTATTGATAAAAAGCTTTTGTATTGGATTATTACTCGTATGTTTTCTATAGTTATCAGTTGTCATTATTTTTTAATCTTATACCTCAATAAAAGCGTACCATTCCTATTCAGCTTCTTCATGCTTAGTAGCTCAAGCGAAACTTCAAGCCGTTCATCGTAAATGATTCCTTTTCCTTCAGGAAATATAAGAGGTTCAATCGTTAACCACAGCTGATCAACCAAACCCTCTCTAAAAAAAGCAGAATTAAGGTCGCTCCCGCCAGCCAGCAACATGGTTTTATACCCAAGAGCATCCATTCTTTTTACCAAAGACACCACAGATTCTTTCGTAAATTCCAGCTGACCCTCCACCCGATACTCAGAGAACTTTTCAGGAACCCGAGTAACAACCACTCTTCGTTTTCCTAATTCCAGTTTCATTTTCGGACGAGCCGCCTCATACGTTTTTCTCCCCATCACAATAAGCGAATGCTTTGCTATAAGAGAGCCAAAAAACTGCTGATCTTCCGCAGATGCCCATGAACTTGGACTAAAACTTGATCCTTTGGTAGATTTTCCGTTGAGAGAAGTTACCATCACGAGGATAACCTTAATTTTTCTTTTCATCTTTCAACCACCTCACCCCGAGATACACGAACGGGGTCTCGATAATTGACATAAAACATTTCAAAAGCCAATATGGAACAATCAAACTAAGCAAAAATGAAAAATTAACAGAAAATCCCTTGTCAAACGCATAAAATGCCAAAACCATAAAAATAACAGTATCTATCAATTGAGCGATGAAATTTGACACGTTGTTTCGTAACCATAATTTTTTAGATCCAAACGCTTTTCTCACTCTTGCAAATACATACACATCCAAAAACTCAGCAAGAGCAAAAGCAATCAGTGATGCGGCAGATATTCGCGCTGATACACCAAAAATAGTATCATAAGCGAGTTCTGAAGATCGAAACCTCCCGGATGGAGGAAGTTGAGTGAAGAAAACAGAAACGATCAAGATTAAAAAAATGACAAACAATCCAGAGCGAATAATACTCCTGGTTCTCTCTTTTCCATATACTTCAGTTATCACATCGTTAATCGTGAACAAAAGAGGGATGACAAAAATCGCTACTGAAGCATTGAGTTGATACCCAAAAATTTTCGCAAGAGGAAATGTTTTGCCTCCCATAAGTTCTGCGACCGCTATGCAGAAAATATAAAGAGAAATCAAAAAATCCATTTTTTGCATTCTGAACATACGTTTGAAGATACACTACCTTCACATTTCTGTCAACCCGCTAAAAACAACATGTGTGCCAGTAGGTTTTTGAGAATTTACATCCGCCAGTGCTCGCACAGTAAATCTTCTCCCATTTTCATTTGCTCTCGCAATCATTCCCGACAACTGGCTCTTTTGCTCTGCTGTTGTTACTCCTCGTATTACTATTATCATGTCATCAAGGTGAATTTCTCCCTGTCGCAATGCCAACATAACCGCCTGAGTTTTATCTGTAGCTCCTAATTTCCGATATCCTAAAAGCAAATGTCTCTTAACTGTGTTTCTACAAAGACCCAACGTCCGAGCAATTTCTTTATTGGCTTGTCCTTGACCAACTAAAATCAGGACATCTTTCTGCCTTGATGAAAGACCAAGGTCCGCCCCTTGATTCCGCTCGCACACAGGAGTACCCATACTATTTTTCTCCTTCCATCACTTTGTATAAAACAATACCCAAGGACACCATCACGTTTAGACTTACATTTACTCCCCACATGGGTAATTCAACAATATGATCCGCTATTTCAAGGACTTCCCTGGACACCCCATGCGTTTCATGACCTACTACCAATGCTATCGGAAATGTATAATCTATCGTGTCATATCTCACGCTTTTTGTATCCTGTTCAATCGCAATAATTTTGACTTTTGAGTTTTGAATTTTGAGTTCGTGGATAGCGTCAACCGCAGTTGGCGCGTAGTTCCACGTTACCCACTCCGTCGTATTTATCGAGGCTTTTTTAATCCGCGTATGCGGAGGAATCTCCGTAGCAC
>CAYICR010000037.1:1577-6430 GCA_964361925.1 uncultured Gammaproteobacteria bacterium | reverse complement strand
AGCGCGTATCAATGGATAGAAAAGCAACTGAAAACCACCAATTCACAAGCTTTTATTATTTGTCCTTTTATCGAGGAGTCAGAAAATATGGTTACGGTAAAAGCAGCGACTGTCGAATTTCAAAGGCTAAAAAAAGAAGTGTTTCCCAACCTTCGGTTGGGACTTTTGCATGGGAAGCTGAAAGCAAAAGAAAAAGACGAAGTGCTCACCGATTTTCGAAATAAAAAATTTGATATCCTCGTTGCCACGCCAGTCGTAGAAGTCGGCATAGATATTCCAAATGCGACCATCATGGTTATAGAGGGAACAGAGCGGTTTGGACTTTCTCAACTTCATCAACTAAGAGGACGGGTGGGTAGGGGAGAAAAGAAATCATATTGCCTCATGTTCACCCAGTCAACAAATGAGTTGACCAAGAAACGACTAAAAGCCATGGAAACCACCCATATCGGCTCACAGCTGGCAGAATTGGATTTGCAGCTTCGTGGCCCAGGAGAATTGTATGGCACCAGACAACATGGAAGCGCTTTTCTAAAAATCGCCACATTCTCAGATTACGATCTCATCCAAAAAGCGCATACAGAGGCCCAAGAATTTATTGACCAACTCGACCAATTTCCCCTTCTTGAAAAGAAAATTATGCAAACCACTTCTTCCAACATCCAGCCTGATTAAATATAACAAAATCACCGAAATTCATGTATAATACCAACTTATGACAAAGGACGAAAAGATACGACCTGCTGGCAGCACACCTTTTTTTGAAGAGGTTGGGGAAATCGTACGTGTCATTCTTTACCAGGACACCTATCTGAGCGACCAGGCAAGAAGAACGCTTGTTGCAAAAATTCGTCAAGACCCATCTGGACAACGCTTTTTTGACACCGTATTATGCCTTCAAAGCATAATCAGGAGAAGTAAAATAGGTGGATTCTCTAAAGTATCCAACGAATTGGGCGAAGTGCTTACAGAAACATCGCCAATTGTTCAATACGTCACTCCATTTTTTGATCTGGCATCTCCGATGCTTGCCCCCGCAAGAAAAACTTTTCTGGAAAACCATATAGATATTGAGGCTACAGGAAAACTTGAACATGTACCCAGAAACTATACAAAGTTAGCCGGTGCAATATCTCAAATTCCACTCTCCCCTTGAAAGCGAGAGCTAAATAAGGTAAAATACCTATATGCCACAAGAACCAAAGAAAAGACATTCCAGAGCCAGACAGGGAAAAAGACGGGCTGCGATAAAACTTACCCTTACAAAGGCAGTAACCTGTCCTAATTGCTCCGCGATATCCCGCGCTCACATGGTATGCAAAAAATGCGGATATTATGACGGCAGAAAAATACTGGTAATCAATAAAACCACCGTACGAAGAGTTGAAAAAAACCAACCCGCCTAAATGAAGACTGCGCTTGACCCAAGACATCAAAAACGCCAAAAACTTGTAGAGGAGCTTTTCAAATACGATTTTCATACCCAAAAAGTAAGCGACAACGCAAAATCGATTCTGTCCCACTTGCCATCTGTTGATGAAGTAATTAAAAAAGCAGCCAGTGAATTTCCTATTGATAAAATCAATAAAATTGATTTGGCCATCCTGCGCCTGGCCATTTTTGAACTCACTGTTGAAAAAAAAGAACCGCCAAAAGTTATTGTTGATGAAGCAATCGAGTTGGCAAAAGAGTATGGGGGAGAGAGTAGTCCAACCTTTGTAAACGGCGCGTTAGGAAGCATTTTACCACATGAAACAATTACCTAAATTTAAAAACCAGGCATTATTCGAGCAGGCTTTTATCCATCGTTCGTTTCTCAACGAATCAAAGGACTCCACCGAAAGTAACGAGCGCCTTGAATTTTTGGGAGACAGCATTCTTTCTTTTATTGTTTCACGGCATCTTTTCACCACCTACCCTTCTTACAAAGAAGGGGTGCTTACAAACCTTCGCTCTCTTTTGGTAAATACCAAAAGCTTGGCCCAAACCGCCAAAGAACTGGATTTTGGAGCTCTTCTCAAGCTTTCTCGTGGCGAACAAGATTCAAAGGGAAGAGAGAACGATACCTTGCTTGCCAATTGTCTCGAAGCTTTTATCGGCGCTTTATATCTGGATCAGGGAGTGGAAGCGGTACAGGAATTTTTAAACGAAGTGCTCATTCCCAAAGCAGAAGAATTTATCAAGCAACAAACACTGAAAGATCCCAAAAGCCTGCTTCAGGAAACCATCCAGGCAACCCAACAGCAATCTCCATTCTACAAAGTACTAGAGGAAGAAGGATTACCGCACGCAAAGATATTTACCATTGGCGTATTTGTAAACGAAAGTTTAGTTGGAAAAGGCAAAGGAAAGTCCAAGCAAGAAGCAGAAGAACTGGCTGCCAAGGAGGCGCTGAAAAAATATCACCCCCGATCTTCCTCTTGAGAAGAAATCCAATTAATGCTACAATAGAGGTCATTAACCTATGGCTTTAGTTATCCGACTCACTACAACTGGCAAAAGAGGCGAAAGAAAATTTCGCGTAGTTGTGGCAGAAAAAAGATCCAGAAAAGAAGGTCGGCCAATTGATATGCTTGGGTGGTATATCAAAACAGAAAAAGGCATAACCAAAAAAATAGACGTGAAAAAAGCGCAAGGCTGGATTGCCAAAGGGGCCAAACCCAGCGCGACAGTAGCCCAGCTTTTAAAATAAATATATGAAAAACGCTCTTAACTATATCGTGTCTTCCATAGTCACCGATGAAAAATCGGTAAAAATTGATGAGGAAACCAATGAAATGGGAACGACCCTTAGCATAACCGTAGCTCCCGAGGAAATGGGAAAAGTAATTGGCAAAAGCGGAAAAATTATCAGGGCTATCCGAAATGTTATGAAAATCCCCGCCATGAAAAAAGGGATTAGAATATCGGTAAATCTAAACGGCTAACCACTCTACTTATTATGAGAATAACTATTCTCACCCTTTTCCCAGGAATGTTTGACGGTCCATTTCGGGAATCTATGGTCAAAAAAGCCCAGGAAAAAAATCTCGTACACATAGATTTTGTAGACATTAGAAAATTTGGCATAGGCGCTCACCGCGTTGTAGATGACAAACCTTATGGTGGGGGAGTCGGCATGGTTATGCGAGCAGATGTTCTTCACAAAGCAATAGAATCGGCAAAAGATCCTGCTCTGTCAAAAGCAGAACAAAAAGTAATTCTTATGGATGCCAGAGGAGAAGTGTTCTCCCAGAAAAAAGCCAAAAGCTTTTCAATACTTGGACATCTCATCATCGTATGCGGACATTACGAAGGAGTAGACCAACGTTTGCTCGCATATGTTGATGAAGCTATATCTATTGGCCCATTCGTATTAACGGGCGGAGAAATTCCAGCCATGATCATTACCGATGCCACCGTACGCCTCATAAAAGGCGTGTTGAAAACAGACGCTACTGAAAATGAATCTTTTTCCAAAGGGTTAGAAGAAAAATTAGAGCACCCGCAATACACCAGGCCCGCGGTGTATAACAACCAGAAAGTTCCCGAAATTTTAGTTTCAGGACATCACCAACAAATAGCGCAGTGGAAAAAAGCAAAAGCTAAATAAACTCACCAACCCACATTCCACGTTTCAAATACCGATAACATCTTTTTGTCCTCCGCAGTAAAATCTTTTAACAGATCAAGCGAGCTGAATGACTTCAACGAAAATTGCTTGTATGGAAACGTCGCGTGAACAGAAGCGTTCTCCTGGCTTACTTCCACCCCGGTAATAACTACCAGGGGTGTTTGGGAAGACAGCGAATCTATAAATTTTTCTATTTCTCCCAGTTTCCCCTTCACTAAAATATTTATAGTAAAAGATGAATCACTTCCTTTCGTAACAGATCTATTTGATAAATCACCCACGGTAAATGCAAAATCTCCCAGAGAAACTCCTGATCGTTGTCCAGCCCGGGAAATTGAATCCATAACAGAAGCATAATCTTTGTCCGAAAGAATTGCTTTGGATGCAAGCGTAAATTGGTGTTCAAGCGTGCTTTCATTCATACTGCTTATCAATGCGATATTTTTACTCAACACCTCATTCTTCTCCCCAAGCACCTGTTCCTCCTCTTTTTGCGCAAAATATACTTGCGATTGTGGGACAACAAAAAATACCAAAAGCAATAATCCTACCACAATCGCGCCCAAAGATATAACATGTTCTTTGTATCGATAAAATGATAAGGTAAAAGAAAATGTTTTCAGATTATTTACTATCACGCAGTACCCCCTTTACATTGACCTCATATTTATTGCTTTTCTTGTCAAAATTTACTGTTTCTACGGTTGCCGATTGAAACATGGGATTTTTTGAGGTTTTTGTCTGAAAAACAGTGACATATTGATGAATCAAATTTCCCGAAAAAGAACTAAGGGACATAGAAAATTCTCGCTTATTCACCGAAAGAGATGAGAGGGTAACTCCATCTGGAATATCCGCTCGCAGAATTGCGAGCGCCCCTTTTATATCGCTTCTATCGCGAAAATAGGTACTTCCGACCACAATTCGTTCTTTTATGAAAGAGAACCTGGCTATCTTCACATTTTGCTTATTAATCCGCGCCAAAAGATCTGTCTCTTCTTGCGAAAGCCGAGAAAGAGAAGAGGTATTCCCCAGAACTAGGAACACAACCGTGAGCAGGGTAACACTACCCAGAAGCACTATGGCAACAATATGAATGACTTTGGCAAAACGATCTGCCCTGGACGTAGTGACACGCTGCAGATTTATATCTATATCCATACTATCCTCTCATCGCCAACCCAACAGCCAGGGCATAATCAGGCGCGTTATCCAAAATTTCTTGAGGGATCTGCTGACC
>CAYICR010000037.1:0-1477 GCA_964361925.1 uncultured Gammaproteobacteria bacterium | reverse complement strand
ATCTCCGCTACAATTGAAGAGAGAATTGGTTGTGTAACTGGCAAAATACCATATGTTTTTTTATATTCTTCAGCCTGCGTCACGCTAAAATTAAACTCCGTAGCAATTGCCCTGGTCATCGCAGCCCCGCCTATGGCAACGGTGTAGGTAAAAAGCAGGATTCCGTCTTTCACAATAGCAAGAGACGTACTAATCGCGCCAATATCCAGAACAAGCGTTACCGGAAGCGGTATAACAGACAACGCACGAATAGTCGCCAGGGTTTCTGTTTCTATGGAAGATATGGTCAGTCCGGCTCCTGAAAGTACTGTTGAATATTTTTCAACCAACTTCGTCGGAGCCCCCACCAAAAGCACGTTCATTTTAGGATTATTCGGAACACGCCTCAGCACCCGGTACTCCAAAGTAAGGGTCTCCAAAGGCACAGAAATATATTGTTCTGCTTCATAATAAATCGCCGAGGAAAGCTCTTTGTCCGAAAGGGCGGGCATTTCAATAACCTTGGTGTATACCCGTGTTTCTGGAAGCGCGATGTTGACATACTTGGTGGTGATATGAGCATCTTCAATCAATTTACGGATAGTTTGGGCTATGACTTCGTGATCCACTGCCGAATCAGACATGAGATTTGAAGTCGTTGCAGGAATAGTGGCAGCAGCATCGAGCACATACCCACTTTTTTCCACAGAAAGCCATACCGCCTTAAGCGAAGTTGTCCCAATATCAAGACCAAATGCTTTATTTTTCATGGGGAAGCAGGTACGAATAATGTGTTTGAGAAAATCTCAGAAGGAACTTTGGGATATCCCTGATATAACACGATTTTCCTCGTAGAGGCTCCTGCTTCTCCTGTAGAGGTGGTTATCGTCCCCTGGCTGGGCAAAGCCACGCAATCTTCCCCATTGGTTTTACAACCCCTTGCAGCGATAACTGATGAAAAATAAAGGGGAGTTATTCGAACCAAAAGTCCTTTTGAATTATTGTCAATCCTAAAAGAAGCTTCTTCATAGAAATTTTTGTCCTGTATATTATTGTACTCATGTTTTGGATCGCTAAACTTATTTTGTGCTCGTCGCGCGGAGCACGGATCCCATGCGTAACGCGTGGCAGTAGGTGAGGATTGAGAACCAGTCAGTACCACGACTTCCAAAGCTGCATTATTACATTCATTCGCAGATGGTCCATTATCTCCCCAATATAACGTGATTTCTTTTTCGCCGTTCACGTTTTGCCAACCACTATCGTAATTTAATGACCCATCTGCTTTGTGTTCAATCAGCCACACATCCGCGCCGTCATTTTTCTCCACAGGATTGCTTGCGTTCACCAATACAACATAATCTGAAGCGCTGTCTCCCGACAGCGCTTGCGTGATAACTCCCTTTATAACCGCGGAATTATCCAGGGTCTGATTCCCAATAGAACCACCTGTTTTCAAAGCCAATTCCAATCCTGCTTCCGCGGCAGAAAACGCGCG
>CAYICR010000036.1:0-6571 GCA_964361925.1 uncultured Gammaproteobacteria bacterium | reverse complement strand
AGAAGAAATAGATGGTACAGGAGCACAGGAAGTGCTTATGCCACTCCTACATCCAAAAGAAGTATGGAACGAGACAGGAAGGTGGGAAAGCGCCAAGGAAGTGATGTACCAATTCGAAAAAAATGAAAAAGAATACGCATTATCTTTTACACATGAAGAAATAGTGCTTGATCTGATTCGTAAACACGCCTTTACGTACCGGGATTTTCCAATAAAAATGTACCATTTTTCAACCAAATTTAGAAACGAGTTACGGGCAAAATCAGGAATACTCAGAGGTAGGGAATTTCTCATGAAAGATCTGTATAGCGCGCACACAACAGCAGAAGATTTGGATACGTATTATTGGGAGGTGGCAGGCGCGTATAAAAAAGTATTTAAGCGGTTGGGGATTGATATAAAAGTTGTTGAAGCAGCAGGGGGAGTTTTTACTGACAACAAAACACATGAATTTCAGGTAATTAATGATGCGGGGGAAGATACGATTTATTATTGTAATGCGTGTGATGTTGCGCAAAACAAGGAGATAATCGAGGAAAATTCTACTTCATGTCCAAAGTGTCAAGTAACTATGCAGGAGGCAAAATCAATCGAGCTTGGTAATATTTTTAAGTTTGGTACTTCATATAGTGAAAAGATGAATGTAGCGTTTATGGATAATGAAGGAAATAAAAAATATGCATTTTTTGGAAGCTATGGTATCGGACTAACGCGGTTAATGGGTGCACTGGTCGAGTTATTTCATGATGAGAAGGGTATCGTGTGGCCCAAGAGTGTCGCGCCGTATCAGGTACACATAGTTGGAATTATGAATTCCTTCGACAAGACTCAGGACAAGCATGAATTAGGAATTAAGGAAAAAGCAGAACAAGTTTATGAGGAGATAAAGGAAGCAGGGGTGGAGGTTTTGTATGATGACAGGGAGGATGTGTCGGCAGGGGAGAAATTTGCGGATGCTGATTTGATTGGGATTCCTGTTCGCCTTGTTGTTTCAGCCAAGGCCGCGGGGAAAGTAGAATGGAAAGAGCGAACAAAAAAAGAAACAGAGCTCCTAGAATTATCAGAAGTTATAAAAAGACTTACGGAAGAAAAGGTAGGCTGATGTTGAAGAACTTCAGCCAGAAAAGCGAATAGACTGCAAAGAAAATTAGTCCTCCCACTATCAATATCACTGGAGAAACTGCGGGTTTTCCTCCTCCAACATGTCCGCCGGCAACAAAAGCAGTTGTAGTTCCTGCGGGTTTGGTACTCGCTACTGGCGCAGGAACCATGGGTGGTGGTGTAGGTGACGAAATTGGAATAGCAATGGGGCTAGGAGCAGGCGGAGGAGGGGGCACGGGTGACGTTGGGATTGATGCTTGAGGTGTTGGCGCGCTGGGTGGAGGAGATACGGGCGTTGGATTACCTGGGGTAGGAGTAGAAGCCGATGTCGACATCACGCGGTTATACGCTTCTTGCAATTTTGGATCTAAAGTGGGCAGATTTTTCGGATCCATAAGTATATACTAATATTAGATTTATTTCTCTCTTTTTGTCAAGGTCTAATATCAAAATCCTGAAAGAAGCCTTAATGCTTGTTCTTTTCCCATAATACAGAGATTATTTTGACATATTTAGCTTGATTTGGCAATGTTTTTGAATTGTCCTTGGTTTTCGTGTAGAATGATGAGTGTGAAAACAATTATAACACATACCTCCCCTGATCTTGACGCGATAACATCGGTGTGGATTGTTAAACGATTTTTACCAGAATGGCACGATGCATTGGTAGAATTTGTACCCGCAGGTCAACGTACCAAAAAAATTAAAAACCCAAACTTGACCGAGGTTATCGAAGTTACTCCAATGGGAGAATTTATGCATGTGGATACAGGAATGGGGCCACTTGATCACCATCAAACCAATGATTTAAATGTGTGCGGGGCAAGCAGAGCATGGGATTATGTAAAGCTTATGCTATCCAACAAGCCACATGATTGGGAGTCAAAACAGCAAGCAATTGATCGAATAGTAAAAATTGTGGTGGAATATGATCATTTCAAGGAGATTTATTGGGAGAATCCAACCGCTGATTATTATGAGTTTTCTTTGTATGGTATTTTGGAGGGATTGAAGTTCTTGAAAGTAGATTCGGATCAGTATTATACTGAATTTATTTGTGAGTGTTTGGATGCGCTTTTGCACAACTTTCAAAATCGTATTTGGGCAGAAAAAGAAATAGAGGAGCATGGTACGAAATTTCAGACAAAAAAGGGAAAAGGGATAGGTTTTCTTTCTTTGAACGACAACGTCGTAAAGCTCGCGCAGAAAATGGGCTATGCGGTGGTTATTCGGAAAGATCCACGGAAAGGATATGTGAGGATAAAGGTGCGACCAGATTCTGGTATTGATTTGACGCTCGCGTATGAAAAATTGAAAAAAATGGATCCTGATGCAACGTGGTTTTTGCATGTATCTAAGAAAATGTTGCTTAACGGTTCGGTGAAAAATCCCGAAATGGTTTCTAGTAATTTAGATTTGGATGCTCTTATTCAGGCAGTGGAAGGGGCGGTATGAAGAACTGTATCTTTTGTAAAATAGCGCGTGGAGAAATTCCTAAAGAATTTATTTACAAAGATGAAGAAGTGATGGTATTCCCCGATATAAATCCGCTTGCTCCTACGCATCTTCTCATTATCCCCGTAATGCATGTAGAAGAGATGCAAGCGGTAGAGAATCCTCAATTATTTGCGACCCTATTCACCGTTATACAGAAAATGGCACGGGAGCATATGGGTGGTGCAGGATTTAGAATTTCGCTCAATGGAGGAGGTGCTCAGCACGTATCACATCTTCATATCCACCTCTTTGGCCCCATAGGAAAATCAACGAAAATGTGATATCATACTGATAGTAGAAACTAGATACTAGAAGCTAGAATTTGAATTTGGAAAATAGACCCGCCTTAGCTTACCATTCGGCTTTTCAGAACTATTCGTTCGCGCTTCATGGTGCGCTTGGTCGGCGGGCAAAGGGAGGTGTTTTCATTATGGTGATAGTAAAAAAAATGCCAGGACAATCAGATGACATGATGATCAGAGCTTTTGTGCGAAAAGTAGTAGACTCTGGTATAATTCTTGAGGCAAAAAGACGTCAATTTCATTTGAAGCCTTCTTTGGCAAAAAAGCTCAAGCGTGAAGAATCGCGACGAGCAAAAAAAGCATGGTAATTGTATGGATGGCATCGTAATCGATCTTTTTGTAGAAAGTAGATATCAAGTAAACCGCAAAAAAATAAAATCAGCAGTCACCCAACTTTTGATTGAACAAGGAATTGCCGGACCTGCTGAGCTTTCTGTTGCCGTGGTTGGCGATCGCAAGATGCGGGGACTTTATAAAAAGTACAAAGGAGAAGATAAAACCACCAATGTTCTTTCGTTCCCTCTTGCAGAAGGAAAATCTACCCATCTTCCCACCAATGTACTTCGTCTGGGAGATGTGGTGATTTCTTATCCTCAGATTATAAAAGAAGCAGCGAGAGATGACGTTATGGTGGATGAAAAAATAGAAGAACTTATTTTGCATGGCACACGTCACCTGCTTGGAATACACCATTAGATAGTATGGTTTTTTATCGTAAGTATCGTCCTCAAACAATCTCAGAACTTGATAGTAGTAATTTGCGTGAAACACTTCTGTCGGTTTTGTCTGAAAAAGAAACTCCTCACGCATTTTTATTTACTGGACCAAAAGGTCTTGGTAAAACCTCTACTGCTCGTATAGTAGCAAAAGTACTTAACTGCGAGCGTCTAGCAACTAGTAAATTAGCGTCTAGTTCTAAAGATAAAAAACTAAACGCTAAACGCTATACGCTAGAAGCTGATATCGAGCCGTGCAACGAGTGTGACCAGTGTAAATCTATTACCAATGGTACCAATATGGATGTTTTGGAAATTGACGGCGCGTCAAATCGGGGAATAGATGAGATACGTGACCTTCGGGAGAAAATACGCCTGGCGCCACTTTCCGCAAAGAAGAAGGTGTATATCATTGATGAGGTGCACATGCTTACCACCGAAGCATTTAACGCGCTTTTGAAAACGCTGGAAGAGCCTCCTTCCCATGTGGTTTTTATCTTATGCACGACTGAACTACATAAGGTTCACGCCACTATTCTCTCCCGCTGTTTTCACGTACAGTTCGTGCTGGCAACTAATGAAGATCTGAAGCGAACGTTTCTGCGCATAGTGAAAAGTGAAAAAATAGACATAGAAGAAGATGCTTTGCAATATATTGCTTCATTGTCAGGGGGGAGCTTTCGTGATGGGGTAAAAATCTTGGAAGAAGCCACTTTTTTGTTAAAAAATGAAAAAATTACCAAAAGTAAAGTGGAGGAAAAGTTTCACACTGGTCATATGGGAGAATATGTGCAAAAAGCACTTGATTTGTTGATAAAAAAAGACGCAGGAGGCTTGTTTGCGCTTTCAGAAAATATGACGAAAGAGGGAATGGATGCGAAGTTTTTCTTGGAACAATTGATAAATCAATTGCATACAATTCTTTTGTCAAAAATACATGGAGATTCTCAGCATACGTTGACATTGGAAATCCAAGATATAAAAATGCTTACGCAAATTTTTGCTAAAGCTCATGGTGAGGTAAAATTAAGCGTTGTTCCACAGTTGCCATTTGAAATTGCGGTTTTGGATTGGTGCCGGGATAAGGAGGTAGCCGCCTCCGTCAAGGACTTCGGAGAGCCGAAGGAGATGGCAGTGAGTGTAGTCGTGGAAAATAAAGAAATATTGTATCAGCTTATTGATCACCTCAAACCCGTGAGTCCTACGTTGGTTGGACTTTTGAGAGGGTTTAGAGTAACAGAATATAGCGATAAAGCTCTTGTATTGATGACAAAATACACGTATCATAAAGAGCGGTTGGAGGAACAACAGTTGTTAGGTTTTTTGAAAAAAGCAGCTATAGAGGTAACAGGAAAAGAAATAGAAGTTAAGATTAAATTGGAACAATAGAAGGAGGTGATTATTTATGATGAATCCATTCAAACAAATCGGTGAAATAAAAAAAATGCGTGATCAAGCTATGGCAATTCAGAAGCAGTTGCAACAAGAAGAAGTAGAAGTAGAGCGAGGTGGTGTTCGGGTGATAATTTCCGGTGATCAAAAAATAAAAACACTTCAAATTAATGGAAAATCAGACAATGACGTAAAGGACGCGGTAAATGAAGCAATTAAAAAATCACAAGAGGTAGCAGCCAAAAAATTGCAAAGCATGGGTGGTGGCTTGGGTTCTTTGCTGGGTCAATAGGTGCGCGTTTATGAAGATTTTTAGTGGAAATTCAAACAAACCGCTTGCGCAAAAAGTAGCGCAAGGGTTGGGCATTGACGTTTCTCCGTTGGAAATACACATTTTTCCGGATACAGAGCGACGGGTCAGGGTTTTAGAATCGGTGGTAGATGTGGATACTGTTGTTGTGCAACCTACTAATGCACCAGTTAATCTTAATTACATGGAACTTTTTTTTATTGTAGATGCGCTAAAAAGAAGCGGGGCAAAAAGCGTAACAGTAGTTATTCCTTATCTGGGATATCAACGGCAAGATCATGTATTTCGAAGTGGGGAAGCGGTATCTCTGGAGGTTATGGCCAAGACTTTGGAGGCAACAGGCGTGGATAGAATTGTGGTATATGATCTCCATTCGATAAAAAGTATTGAGGTTTTTAAGGTTCCAGTTGTTCACTTGTCTGCATTGCCACTTTTTGCCAAATTTATTCAATCGCTTTGCTCGGATTTGTCCGGTTGCGTGTTGGTTTCTCCAGACATGGGCGGAATACGAAGAATAAAAATTATTTCAGAACAGTTGGGAAATATTCCGTACGTTACGATAAATAAAAATCGTGATTTGGAAACTGGCGCTATTTCCTCAACAGAATTTGAAGGAGAAATAAAACAAAAAGCGTTTATCATAGATGATATGGCATCAAGCGGAAAAACATTGGTTGAGGCGGCAAAACTTTTAAAAGCAAATGGCGCAGAAGAAATATATGCCTTTGTAACTCATGCTATTTTTTCAGAAGATGCTCCTAAGCTTTTGCAGGAATCGTTGATAAAAAAAGTTTTTGTCACAGATACCGTACTTGTTCCAAAAGAGAAGCAATTTGAGAAACTTGAAATACTTTCAGTGGCGGAGGAAGTGGGGCGAACACTCTCTGAATTAGGAGCATAGTTCTTATATTTATGCGAATTCCAAAAGCAATACAACAACTCATCGAATCTTTTGAGCGTCTTCCGGGTGTGGGTCCTAAATCAGCTCAAAGGCTTACGTTTTATTTACTTCATGTTCCCCAAGGAGAATTGGATAGTTTTGCAACAGCTATTTCCAATTTGAAAAAAGGAACGGTTATGTGTTCGATTTGTTATAACATTGGGGAAACCAACCCATGTGAAGTGTGTTCGGATGAAAGAAGAGATAAATCAATTGTGTGCGTGGTAGAGCAGCCACTTGATGTAATGGCCCTGGAGCGTTCGGGAAAATTTCGGGGATTATATCATGTTCTGCATGGGAAAATTGATCCGCT
>CAYICR010000035.1:0-7282 GCA_964361925.1 uncultured Gammaproteobacteria bacterium | reverse complement strand
CGAAAGATATTCTTTGGCATTCTTATTCCAGGAAAAATTAGTTTCCAGCGCATTTTCAACCATCGTTTCGTATGAGTGCTTGTCTTGTCTCCACATTTCAACTGCCTGTAAAACTTTTTTCTCCAAAGCTTCCGAACTGTATGCGCAGAATAGAAAGCCGTTATATCCTTCTTTAATAGAATCTTTTAGTCCACCTGTTTTATGCGCAATTGGAATTGTTCCAAACAGCATAGCAATCATTTGAATAAGCCCACAGGGCTCGTATTTAGAGGGAATGACGATAAAATCAGACGCAGCATATATTTGGTGGGCAAGTGTATCATCAAAACGGAAATTACAGGAAATATATTTTGGATAAAATGTCGAAAGCCATGCATATCTTTCTTCCCAATTTTTCTCACCAGTACCCAGTATGACAAATTGAAATTTTTCTTGGTCGATTCTTCGAAGCATTTTATGGAAAATCTCAAGCCCCTTTTGCTGCGCAGAAAGTCTTCCGATAAAACAAAGCATGGGGATGTCCTTGCTCACTTTTAGTCCGAGCTTTTTTTGTAAAAATTCCTTGTCCAAGGCTTTTCCTTGTTTCCAACTATAATATGCTATTTTCCCATTTACTATTTTTTCTGAAAGTCCGTACGGATACCTGACGGCAGGATCTCGTGTGGTATGTCGCCAGTCTATATCTATACCATTAAGGATTCCAAAAATCCGTCCCTCCTTGCCCTTCAGTACTTCATTAAGACCAAAACCGAATTCTTCGGTCAGAATCTCTTTGGCATAAGTTGGAGAAACAGTCGTGATGATGTCCGAATGGATTATAGCCTCAAGGAGGAAATTAACCTGCTTGCTTTTAATTTCCCACTCCAACATCCTGCATTCTTTGATATCTATACCCATGTTATCCAGAACACTAATAGGCGCTTGTCCCTGAAAGGCAAGATTATGAATGGTCAACAGAGTTTTAATCGGCAATTTTTCCAATTTTACCAAAAGAGGAATAAGTCCACCGTGTTTATCATTTACATGGAGAATATCGATATGCCATTTCAGAATATCTCTTTTTATCATCTCCACAACTGCCTTATTAAAAAATCCCCATGTATCCATAGAGACAATTGTTTCCAGATATTTTTCGTTTTTTATAAAATATGCGGGAACTTTTGTGTATGGATGAATAACTTCCCATATTTCTACTTTTTCTTTTCTTCCTGCATACTTAAAATCATATACACCAATTTTGGATTTTTTATTTCTGCCCATCTTGATGACATGGTAATAGGGGATGATAACGCGGGTATCCACATCAATTTTTCTGAGCGCTTCAGGGAGAGATCGGGCTACGTCTCCAAGACCGCCTAATTTAAAAAAGGGGTCGTTCTCCCAAACTACAAAAAGTACATTCATCATATTTATTGTATCAGTTATTTACGAGATGCTGTTGAGCCACTACGATTCGTATAGCAAAAAAAGAAATGGGCATTTCGGAAATCGCGAAGTGGCTTAAAAAGAATTCGAAAAGACCTTGAAATTTTATATTCCAGACACGTTGAAGAGTCTCCCAATGCCATACGTTATACCCATTGCCAATGCGCCCCCTGATACTACTCGAATTACCGCGCGCATCGTATGCGCGCCGCCTATCCGAGCGCTAATGATTCCTGTAATTACTAATGCGATGAGTACCGCAATAAACGCAATCGGAATGCGCACATAAACAGGAGGTGCTAATATCGCAATTATTGGAATAGAGGCACCAAGAAGAAATGATAGCGCAGATGCATATGCCGCGTGCCAAGGATTATTGAGATGATTTGGGTCAATTTTTAGCTCTGCGTCAAAATGTGCCGCAGCCGCATCTTTAATAGATAATTCTTTGGCTACAGTCATCGCGGTTTTTTGGGATAGCCCCTTTTTTTCATAAATTGACGCCAATTCTTTCAGTTCTTCTTCAGGGTGATGGAGTAGTTCATATCGTTCTTTTCTCAGCAATGCTTTTTCTGTATCTTTTGAACTACTGACTGATACATATTCTCCCACAGCCATGGAGATAGCTCCCGCGATAATACCGGCCATTCCCGCAGTAAAAATTATCTGCGTAGAATCTGTAGCGCCTGCCATACCTATGACCAATCCTGCTATAGATACTATGCCATCATTTGCTCCCAATACAGAAGCCCTGAGCCAGTTAAGCTTTGTTCCTGTATGTGTTGAGTTTTCTTCTATAGTTGGCACATTTTTAGTTTATCACATAAAAAGAGTATAATCACCTTGTGAATAAAACGGTTTCAAAAAAAATTGAATCATTTTTTGTCAGATACAAGCACCAGACATATAAAAAGGGGGAAATTTTAATCCGCGCTGATGAATATCCCTCTGGTGTTTTTTATTTGAAAGAGGGAGTGGTGAAGGAATACGCGATTTCAAAAAAAGGTGAGGAGGTAGTGGTGAACATATTTAAACCAGGCTCTTTTTTCCCTATGTCATGGGCTATAAATAGCACACCAAACAATTTTTATTTTGAAGCGGTGAGTCGGGTGGAGGCTTGGAAAGCTCCAAAAGAACCGGTTTTAGAATTTATTAAAAGCAATCCTGATGTACTATATGATTTAACAAGCAGAGTTTATAAGGGCATAGATGATGTATTAATGCGTTCGGCCTATCTTATGTTTGGAAATGCGTACGAGAGGTTGATACAAGAGCTTGTTATTCAATCGAAAAGGTTTGGAGTGACACGAGGACATTTTTTAGACCTAAGAACCTCAGAAAAAGATCTCGCAAGTCAGTCTGGTCTGACGAGAGAAACAGTAAGTAGAGAGTTAAAAACTCTGAAAGACAAGGGATTTGTCGTATTTAATAAGCATATATTGACCATAAAAAACCTGAGAGAGCTTGAAAAAGAATTATGAAGCTCCCCGCAGTAAACTGTGGGGAGCTTCATTCTTGATTTAAATCACATACTTTTGTTTTTTTATGCCGTATATTGGAGCCGCACATTGAGAAGCAGAAGGAGGTGAACATGATGAAAGATATATTTTTTTCCTCGGCATCAAATAATGAAAAACTTGATATGCTCCTGAAAGGGTCACAGAGGATTTTGTTAAAGGCCTCGTCTGTTTTTCCGTTCGATTTTTTTCCAGACGAATTGACGATAGATGAAAACAAGGTAAACATTATATTTCACCCGTTTTTCTTCTCAAAAGATGTGCACAGTATTATGATAGAGATGATCCGGGATATAGAAGTGGAAACAGGTCCGTTTCTTGCAGTTTTGAAATTAGTTCCTGATGGGTACCCTGGTCACGCGCTTGAACTCCGGTATCTCAAAAGAAATGATGCGTTAAAAGCGCGAAGAATTATCGAAGGACTTATGGTGGCCAGAAGACACGGTATAGATCCTTCAAAACTTGATTCTCCTGATTTTTTGAAACAAATAGAAACGCTGGGGAAAACAAGTCTCACGGAGTAATACACCTATATGAAGATGTTATCCTCTTGACAAAAAATTTACCACATACTACCATATCCCAGTAGGGGGGATATCCTCCTGTATAAAACATATATGTCTTATAAGCCAAAAAATACACAAGAACGTATTCTTCACCGGTTGAGAATCGCGCGTGGTCATGTGGAGAAAGTGATACGCATGGTGGAAGAAGGAGCATACTGTATTGGTGTGATGCACCAGATGCAGGCAGTAGAAAGCGGATTGAAAGAAACCGGAAACCTGATTTTAGAAAATCATTTGAAAACGTGTGTTGCCGATGCAATCGGAAAAGGTAAAAAGGAGGAGGCCATCGCGGAGGTTATGGAGGTTTTTAAAAGAAAGCACTCATGAAATCAGATAAATTAAATGAGGCAATGGTATAAAAGCTGGGGTTATTAAGGAGGTGAGAAGTATGAAAAAATATTTAACTATGTGGCAAGTTTGGGCTGGCATAGCGATTGCACTTGCAATAGGATTGGTTACTAAAACGGACAGTTTTTCAAGCATCTTTCCCTTTGCTTTATTAATTATTTGTCCAATAATGATGATCTTTATGATGAAAGGTCATAAACATTAAGAGTGGGAGGTGATAAATATGACAATTGATAAAATTATTGTACTGATTTTTAGTGCCATAGGTATTGTTTTTACTTATTGGTTTTTCCTGATGAAGAAAGAGAAAGTAGTTGTAGTAACTAGTGATGCAGTTGATATAGTAGTTGATGGTGGGTATCAACCAGAAATTATCTCAATACCCAAAGGCAGAACCACCACAATAAACTTTCTTCGCAAAGATCCATCTGGTTGCTTGGAAGAAGTAGTGTTAAGTGGCTTCAAAATCCGAAAGTATTTACCGCTAAATCAAAAAATTTCAATTGAAATAAATCCACAAAAGACGGGCGAATATCCATTCTCATGTGGTATGAATATGTTTCATGGAAAGGTAATGGTAATTTAACATGACAGAAATTAAGAAAACATATCCAATAAAAGGAATGCATTGCGCATCTTGCGTAGGGGTAATAGAGAAATCACTTAAGAGAACTGTTGGAATTAAAGATGCCGTTGTAAATTTAGCTACTGAAAAAGCTACGGTTACCTACGACTCAGATATTTGTAATGAAGAGCAAATTTCTTCAGCGGTAGATAATGTTGGATACAAAGTTATAATTCAACAGGAAGCTGTTTCAGGAGATCAGGAAAAGCAAGAAAAAACAAAAGAACTTAAGAAATTAAGGATTAAAGTAGCAGTAAGTCTTTTATTTGGTGGACTTATTTTTTGGGGTAGCTTTCCAGGACTTATTAATATTGCGCCAGAATTATTAAAGAACTTTTGGGTACAGTTATTACTTGCAACACCCGTCCAATTCTGGGCTGGATGGGATTTTTATAGAGCAACAATTCCAGCTTTGAAACATAGAACAGCCAATATGGATACCCTAGTAGCTTTGGGAACAACTGTGGCTTATGTATATTCTGCTTTTGTTATATTCTTTCCCAGTGTAGTTATGGACTTAGGCCTAGAAGTAATGCCTTATTTTGATGTTGCCACAATAGTAATTGGCCTGATTTTACTCGGTCGCTATTTTGAAGCTAGAGCCAAAGGGCAAACATCAGAGGCGATTAAAAAACTAATAGGTATGCAAGCAAAGACAGCAAGAGTCCTTCGACAGGCTCAGGATGGGAAGGTGAAAGAAATAGACGTGCCCATTGAACAAGTCGTTATAGGAGATGTTATAAGGGTTAGACCAGGAGAGAAAATTCCTGTAGATGGGGTGATTTTAGAGGGAGAATCATCTATTGATGAATCAATGATAACTGGTGAAAGTATTCCTGTTGATAAAGCAAAAGGAGATACAGTTGTGGGAGCAACAATTAATAAGACAGGAACATTTACATACAAAGCTAATAGGGTGGGTCAGGATTCAATGCTTGCTCAAATTATTCAACTTGTCCAAGAAGCACAGGGATCTAAAGCTCCGATACAGAGGATTGCTGACTTAATATCTTCATATTTTGTTCCGATTGTCATTATGCTGGCAATTGCCACTTTTGCCATCTGGTATGTAATTGGTCCTTCGCCAGTCGGCGAATCCGCTTTGCTTTTTGCACTGCTCAATACTGTTGCAGTTCTTATAATTGCTTGCCCTTGTGCAATGGGCTTGGCAACACCAACAGCTATTATGGTTGGGACAGGACTTGGGGCAGAGAAAGGAATCTTAATTAAAGATGCTGAAAGCTTAGAAATTGCGCATAAAGTTACTACAGTTATTTTTGACAAAACAGGGACTTTAACTCAGGGAAAACCAGAAGTTACTGATCTTATATCAACAAATAAAATAACTAAAAATGAATTGTTAAAATTAGCTGCATCAATTGAGAAAGGTTCTGAACACTCTTTAGCTGAAGCAATTGTAAAGAAGGCTGAAGAAGAAAAAATTGACATAGAATCAGTTTCTAAATTTAAAGCAATTGCAGGACATGGTGTTGAAGGTGTAGTCAGAAAGGATAAAGTTTCTTTTGGAAATAGAAGGCTAATGGAGCGGGAGAATATTGCACTGGGGTCATATTTAGAACAAATTGAACTGTTAGAGAATGAGGGCAAAACAGTTATGATGTTAGGAGTAAATGGCAAACTAGCAGGACTAATTGCGGTTGCGGATACAATAAAAGACTCATCTAAAGATGGAATAACAGCACTTCAAAATAAAGGTATCGAGGTTGTAATGATTACTGGTGATAATCAGAGAACAGCGAAAGCTATTGCATCAAAACTGGGAATAAAAAGAGTATTAGCAGAAGTATTACCAGATCAAAAGGAAGCCGAGGTGAGGAAAATTCAATCAGAAGGCAAGATAGTAGCTATGGTAGGAGATGGAATAAACGATGCCCCAGCTTTAGCTGCTGCTGATGTTGGTATAGCTATGGGAACAGGAACAGACGTTGCTATAGAAGCAGCAGATATTACCCTGATCAATAAAGACCTTCGAACGGTAGCCTCTACTATTGCATTATCCAAGAAAACGATGCGTACTATAAAAGTGAATCTCTTTTGGGCTTTTGGATATAATATACTGTTGATACCAGTCGCGATGGGAATATTATATCCATTTTTTCAAATACTTTTGAGTCCAATATTTGCCTCAGTAGCCATGGCAAGTAGTTCTATTTCTGTGGTAGCAAATTCCTTGTTGCTTAAAAAGTATAAAATTTAGATTTAAAAAGTATGATAATATATCAGATATGAGCAGTCAATCACCAACAAAATTATTATTAATTTTACTGGGCGGTATGGTTTTGTTAATTGTATTTCTTTTACTGAAAGCTTTTTCTCTAGAGGTCAATTTGGGAGCTGGTTCGGTGAATCTTTGGGTTATACTTCTTACCGGATTGACTGTTGGAGGACTTACCTGTCTTGCGGTTCAGGGTGGACTTTTGACCTCTGTTATCGCAGCCAGGGAAGAGGAAGAGATTGAAGAGGGTATAAATCGTAAATCTCCCATTCTTCCCACCCTGGCCTTTTTATCCGCAAAACTTGTTGCCTATACAGCGCTTGGTTTTGTTTTGGGTGCTTTTGGGGGGGCAATTGGTATAAGTCAAACAGCTCAGATTATCATGCAGTTTGTGGCTGGGCTTTATATGGTAGTTGTAGCTCTTAATTTATTAAACGTTCATCCGATATTTCGATATGCCCTTATTCAGCCACCAAAGTTTTTAACCAGAAAAGTAAGAAATCAATCCAAAAGTAAGGAATTATTTGCGCCTGCGTTTTTAGGCGCGATGACTATTTTTATTCCC
>CAYICR010000034.1:1399-7487 GCA_964361925.1 uncultured Gammaproteobacteria bacterium | reverse complement strand
GCCGGCATACGGAGATAGATACTGAAGCGCTGCGGGGTCAGCCGCTCCCGCCATCCCCACGATAGTATATGCCAGGGCGTTTGCGCCTTGTAATCGTCCAATAATTTGGGCGACTGTGCTTTGTTTTTGTCCAATTGCGACATAAACACAGAGAACTTGTTTTTTTCCTTTTAATATGTTTTTCTGATTAATAATCGTATCTATTGCTATGGCTGTTTTACCCAAACCCCGGTCGCCAATAATAAGTTCTCGTTGCCCCCGGCCAATTGGGAACATCGCGTCAATTGAGGTAATACCGGTTTTAAGAGGGGTGTCAACAGGCTGTCTTTCCACAACTCCCGCGGCAATTTTTTCAAGTGGCATAAGCGTTGCTTTTTTTATTCCTGCTTTTCCATCGAGAGGGGCTCCAAGCGGGTTTACCACTCGGCCGAGTAAATCTGCGGATGCGGGTATACTGAGTAATTCTCCGGTAGTTTTGACAACATCTCCCTCTTTTATGTCCTCTCCTTTATTGAGAAGAATTATAGAAACGGTGTCTTCATCTAGATTTAGAACTACGCCTTCGACACCGTCTGAGAATTTTACTTTTTCTCCCATGAGCGCTTGGGAAAGCCCGGAAGCCACGATGACCCCATCGGTATTTTTAAGCACTTTTCCAATATTTTGAGTTTTTTTGTCCTGCCCAAACGTAGAAAGTTTTTCTTCTAGCTGATCAAGTATATTTTTGTTGGTAATCATATGTTTATTCACCCAGATGTTGGGCAAGAGATGTAAATCTCTGTTTCAAATTATTATTATACACGATATCATTGTCAGTTACCTCTATGCCAACCATGAGGGTCGGGTCTACCCGGTACTGGATAGTTTTGTCTAAAAATTCTTTGGCGAAATCTTGTTCTTGTTGGGAAGAAAGCGGGACGGCTGAGGAAATCGTAACTGTTCGTTTCGTTTCAACCCTTTTAAGTGTATTAAGGTACTTTTTCAAATCTGCTCTTTTGAGCAAGCTTGCAATAGTTTCTGCATGCGCCTGGTTAATTTGTTGTTTCTTATCATACGTAAGTTCAACGAGTTTTTTAAGATATGCTTTGGTCATATTAGTTAGTTTTTTTGCGTAAGTCTTTTAGCGCTTTTTCCATAACTTCCTGCTGAGATCTGTCTCCCAAGAATCCTGATAACGATTTTTCCAATACCTGCATAGAAATTCTTGCTACGTTTTGCATAATCCTGGTTTCGCTTTCCAGGGCTTCTTGCGAAATTTGCGCCTTTGCTTCTTTTATCATATGTTCTGTTTGTTTTTTTATTTGAGCTTCTGTATGATCTGCCAATGCCTTGGCATGATCTTTGGCTTCGTCAATCATTTTTTTGGCTTGTGCTTGAGCTAGTTTAAGCACATTTTTTTCTGCTTCTGCTGTTTTTTCAAGGAGAATTCTTGCCTCCTCTGCATTACGAAGACCAAGAGCTATCTCGTCTTTTCTTTTTTTGAGCACCGAAAGCATCGGTTTGTACAAAAACCGCTTCAAAACATAAAGTATGATAAGAAAATTAACTGCCTGCGCTGCAAGCATAATCGGCTGTATACCGAATTGTTGTATTATTTCCATAATAAATTATCGCCTATTTCTATCGTTACTTAGCAAAAGCCAAAATAAGAGAATAAATAGCGATAGCCTCAGCAAAAGCCATACCCAAAAGCATTGATGGCAATATTTTGCCAGAACCTTCAGGATTACGACCAATTGCTTCCATAGCCTTGGCACCGATAAGTCCAATAGCAATAGCAGGAGCGAGTCCTCCGATTGCTACGATAAGTCCTCCACTAATAGTAAAATCCATAATAATCAATCACCTCCTTTTCTTTTTAATGTTTTGCTTCCGTGTGATGTGGTGTCATCAGGACCGCCATGAAAACCATGGTCAGGAGCGAGAACACCAACGCCTGAACCAGTCCTACAATTATCTCCAAAGATAAAAAAGGCAATGGAAAAATGAACGCAAATATGGAAGAAATAGTATGAAGAACTACCTCTCCCGCATATATATTACCAAAAAGTCGGAAAGAAAGCGATACCACTTTTGTAAACTCAGACACTATTTCCAGTAACCCGACAAAAAGCAAAATTGGATTGAATGAGAAAAATTTACCCAAATAATCTCTTAATCCTATGGCTTGAATACTAAGCATGTGAGTAGCAAAAAGTGAAATAAGCGCGAGCGCGAACGTGAGGTTGGCATCGCTGGTGGCATTTCTCATAATCGGTACAAATTCTGTTTCGTGTCCTGCTTCTTTTATGAAAAACCCAATGGTTGAAAATCCCGGGATAAGTCCGCTCCAGTTGCTGATGAGAATAAAAAGGAAAAAGGTCATCACATACGGGAAAATTTTCCCCGCGTTTTTTTCCGATACCGATTCGATGAGTTCATAAAACGTAGAGATGAGGAGCTCCATCATGTTCTGGAAAAGTCCTGGAATTTTGGAGAGATTTTTTTTGATCGCGTACACGCCTCCCAAAAGTACCGCGTCCACAAAAAATGTATTAAGGAGTGTGTTGGTAACAGGAAAAGTTCCTATGTATGTAATTACTTCTGGGGCAAAAGATGCCATAACTTATACATTCTAAATTGTTCTCAGCCTCAAGTCAAGAAGAATTATTCCTAATCAACATCTCAATCCCATGGCCTGCCTGTGAGTTCTTCGGTCAATTCTTTCGCCCATTCGTCGGGTTCTCCAGGATTTTTAGGTTCTGGGTTTGGATCATCGGGAACCAATTTAAGTCCTCTATAAAGACGGTGTCTTGGATTGTTATAGCGTTTTCCTTTTTCAATTGTTTTTGCGACTTTTTGTAATGCGTCTACTGCTTTTCCGCCGAAATCTAGCCAGCCTTGTGTACCCAACTCTGTTCTTGAAAGTGTTACTGTTTTTTTTGCCCCAACAATACTCACCGCGCCATATGTATGTGAATCTGAGTAAGGTATATCACACATGGTAAAATCAGTAAATCCTCGTTCCGCTTTATACAATTTACCAGAAGCCAGATCCAGCTCAATTATAGATAGTGCTTCATCACTACGGTTTTCATCTTTGGTGCCATTCTCAATGACAAGGCCATCTGCTATGGACCTAGGAAGGTCGTTAAAAGAAGTTATATAAATGATCTTGGGCACATCATCTCTTTCTTGAAAAGGAGGCAATAATTCAGCTACTGCTTGCTGAATGTCTATTGCTGTTTGTATATGAGCGCCATCAAGCTTGGCGTGTTTACTCTCAATTATTGTTCGCGCTCGATCAAATCGCGTGGAAGCGGGTAGTTCTGGTGCTCTTCCTGCTTGATTATCTGGGCTGAAAAATCTTCCGCCTGTTTCTCTATTAAATGACATATGTTCTGGCAGTCCCAGCAATTATAGCGGATGTTCTAGAAAAACAAGTACCCAAATGTTACCCAATGGCGCGGTAGGTAGTGGAGATTTTTTCAACCAGGATTGCCGGGCGGTCGTTTTTGGTGTCCAGCTTTCCGGTGATGAGCACGACTGTATCTTGTATGAGGAGGCTTTTGTATGTTTCAAAAACCTTTGGGAATACTACGCATTCGACCATGGTACCTGTTTCATCGCCAATTTGAAGAAAAGCCATTTCTTTCCCGCTTTTTTTGGTAAAAATTCTTCTGCTTTGCTCGATGATTCCTCCAATTCTCACCTGCCTGCCGGCAGGCAGGCCTGTTTTGCCTGTATCGCTTGTTTCTTCTTCAAGTTCTGCCAGGCTATGAGTAGTCATTGATCTCACCAGGGTTAAATTTTCACCTTGCGGGTGAGCGCTCAGGTATATTCCCAAAAATTCTTTCTCAAAAGCCAATTTTTCTTCAAAAGAAAAGTCAGTCACACCCGCAGTGTTTGTTTTCGTTTGGGGGATTTCAGCCTCCATGTCTCCGAACAAAGAATCTTGCTGGTCGTCTTTTTGCTTTTTTGCTTTACTCGCATTTTCCATAACTTCCGGGAGAGTAATCAGTATTTCCGCGCGATTTCCAAACGCATCAAAAGCGCCTGCTTTTATCAGGCTTTCCATGGTTTTTTTATTCACTTTTCCTAAATCTACCCTGGTTACAAAGTCGTGTATGCTTGAAAACTCTTTTTGTTTGCGTATGCCAACAGTTGCGTCTATAGCTGCGCTTCCCACATTTTTTACTGCTGATAGCCCGAATCGAATAGATGTTTTGTCTTCAATTTCAAACTCACTTTCTGATTTATTGATGTCAGGAGGGAGAACAGCAACCTTAAGGCGCTTGCATTCAGCTACTGCTTGCGCGATTTTTTCATTCTTCACCGGCCCGGTGGCGCCACGGGATTCTGCGGTGAGAAGCGCGGTCATAAATTCTACCGGATAATGAGCTTTCAGATACGCGGTGCGAAAAGCAATGGTGGCATAGCAAGCGGCATGGGCTTTCCCAAATCCATATCCTGCAAATGGTTCAAACAAAACCCAAAGTTTCTCTGCTATCTCTTTTTTCATTCCATTGGTTACACATCCGTTGACAAACTTGTCGTGTTGTTTCTTCATCTCAGAGGATATTTTTTTGCCTACTGCTTTTCGCAATTTATCTGCTTCAAGCCAGGAATAACCCGCAACGCGTACCGCGGTGAGGAGTAAGTCGTCTTGATAGGTTATAATTCCATATGACTCTTTAAGTACATCTTCCAGGCGTGCATCCGGGTAGGTGATGAGATTTGGATTGTGTTTTCTTTTGATAAATTCAGGAATGTTGGCCATAGGGCCAGGGCGGTAGAGCGCGACCATGGCTTGTAAATCAAAGATAGTAGTGGGTTTGAGTTCTTTGATATATCTACGCATACCAGGAGATTCAAGCTGAAAAATACCAGTGGTTTCTCCTGAAGCGAGTAATTGATACGTAAGCGGGTCATCATGAGGAATCGTTGAGAAATTTACCTCAATTCCTTTGTTAAATTTGATAAAGCGGAGAGCTTCTTGAATAATGGTAAGGTTGCGAAGACCTAAAAAGTCCATTTTAAGTAGTCCAACACCGTCTTCACCCACGGTATACATATCGTATTGGGTAACTATTTTTTCCCCATTGGATTCTTTTTGAAGCGGAGCGTATTCCGTAAGGGGTTTGTCAGCGATAACCACACCTGCGGCATGAACAGATGCATGACGAACACTTCCCTCTATGCGCTTTGCCAGATCAATAAGTCTTTTGGTATCATCCTCCGTTTTGTACGCGTGTTTTAGATCAGAGCTTTGTTCCAGGGCCTTGTCCAAAGTCATGGCATGTCCTTGCCAGCCGGGAGGAATCATCTTGGAAATTCGATCGGGAGCAGAGTATGGCATACCAAGCGCGCGCCCTACGTCCCTGATAGAACCCTTGGCTTCCATGGTTCCAAATGTTATAATTTGCGCGACTTTGTCTTTCCCATACCTGTTGGCGACATACGCGATGACTTCATCTCGTCTGTCATCGGCAAAATCCAAATCAATATCAGGAGGAGATGGTCTCATTGGGTTGAGAAAACGCTCAAAGGGAAGTTTGAAAAAAAGAGGGTCAATATCTGAAATTTTTAGCGCATACGATACGATAGATCCCGCGTTGGATCCTCTTCCTGGTCCCACCGTAATTCCCTGTGCCTTTGCCCAATTCACAAAGTCTCCTACGATAAGAATGTACGTTTCATATCCTTTGCTGGTAATTACGGAAAGTTCGTACTCTGCCCGTTCCTTTATTTCAGGAGTAATCTCTCCGTAACGTTCTTTTAGTCCGACATCGGTAAGTTCTCTGAGGTATCCTGCTGACGTTTTGCCATCTGGGACATCAAAAATCGGCATAATCCATTTACCAAGTGTTATTTCCAGATTGCACATATCAGCGATTTTGTTGGTATTTTCCAAAGCTTCTGGGATATCCATAAAAAGCTTTTCCATTTCTTCTGAAGATTTAATATAAAAATCAGGAGAGTTTATCATAGATAATTTGCGGTCTTTTTGGTCTATGGTGGTTTGGGTTTGGATACAAAGCAGAGCTTCTTGCGCCTCTGCATCTCCCGCGGTGAGATAATGGTTGTCATTGGTGGCTACCAAAGGCAG
>CAYICR010000034.1:0-1299 GCA_964361925.1 uncultured Gammaproteobacteria bacterium | reverse complement strand
CAATTTAGCATCTATTTTTGATGTAAACTGCCCTAGGACTTTCCCAATCAAAGGTCCAAGTACATTTGTTTTTCCACCCTTATAATCTTCCACCATTTTTTCGTTTTCAGAGAAAACACGAAGGATTGCTTCTTTCATTAATGATTCTGGCACGGTAGCAATTTGAGATCTTATTGCAATTTCTGCTATGAGCCCTGCAGGGTTAATAGAATCTATGTTAATTTTCAAATTAATAATGTTATTCGCAATCTGCTTTGGAGTTATATCTTTTGTTTGTCCAAGTTTTACTGCTTGCTCAAAATAATCAGCAAGCTGGTTTTCGCGCGTGAGAATCTCAACGTCGTATAAGGATAAACCATATTCTCTTTGAAATCTTTCTAGCTTTTCATCTGGCAATTCCCCAATTTGTGATTTGAGATTTGAGATTTGAGATTTTGTCCATCTGATCGGTGGAATATCTGGTTCTGGAAAATACCGATAATCATGAGCCTCTTCTTTAACTCTTTGAGATACAGTTGCGTTTTTCGTCTCATTCCATCCACGAGTTTCTTGCACAGGAGTCTCGCCTTTATCCAATAGTTCTGCTTGGCGTTTTATCTCAAACTCAACAGCACGATCTACAAACTTGAAAGAATTTATATTTTTTACTTCGACTTTGTATGGCGGAAGGATGTCACTTTGAGAAAGCCTGAGCGATATGTTAGGCTCCAATCGCATATCCCCCTTTTCCATATCCGCATTGGAAACAGCAAGGTATCTGACTATTTGCTGAAGTTTTTTCAGATACTCGACGACTTCTTTTGCCGATGAGAAATCTGGCTCTGTTACGATCTCAACGAGCGGCACGCCAGAACGATTAAAGTCGATAAGAGTGGAGCCTTCGGTGTGAGTAAGTTTACCTGTATCTTCCTCCATGTGTACCCTGCGAATGCGTATTTTCTTGTCTCCAGTTAATTCTACAAGCCCGTTGAGTGCGAACGGTTGGTCGTATTGGCTTATTTGATATCCTTTGGGTAAGTCTGGGTAGAAGTAGTTTTTGCGGTCAAATTTGGAAAAATCAGCAATTTCACAATTGAGCGCCAGGCCAATTTTAACACACCATTCAATAGCTGTTTGATTGGGAGCTGGTAGGGCGCCGGGAAGACCCAAGCAGACAGGACACGTGTGTGTATTTGGTTTTTTTCCAAAATAATCCGAAGAACATCCGCAGAACATCTTGGACTTAGTCTTAAGTTCCACGTGCACTTCTAATCCGATGACGGGCGTGTAATTCATAGACTTGGTTTTTGTTTATAAAAC
>CAYICR010000033.1:3348-7544 GCA_964361925.1 uncultured Gammaproteobacteria bacterium | reverse complement strand
TACGTACCATACACTTCGTATTTTCTTGTTGAAACTAAATAATCGGCAAAATGACTCCCTGCAAAACCAGTTATTCCCGTAATGAAAACTTTTTTACCCATATCATTATCTTCCAACACCACAATATTCAAATCCAAGGTCACGAGCTTTTTGAGGATCAAATATATTTCTCCCGTCCAAAAGAATTGGTGTTCTCATCATAGATTTTAATTTCGCCAAATCAAGCTCTCTAAACTCATTCCACTCTGTCACTACCAACACAAGATCTGCGTCCTTTGCTACTGCATACGCATTCTCAGAAAATGTAATGTTTTTAATAAGTTTTTTTGCGTTCTCCATGGCAACAGGATCGAACGCCCTGATAAGTGCTCCCTTTTTTACCAGATGATTAATAACTGGAATTGAAGGAGCATCTCGCATGTCATCTGTATCAGGCTTGAAAGAGAGACCTAAAATTCCAATCGTTTTTCCCGACACATTACCCCCTAAAAGTCTCTCTGCTTTTTCTATAATTCTGCCAATTGTCTGCTCATTTATATGTTCCACTTCTTTTAGAAGAGTGAAATCATACCCATGCTGTTTGGCAATATTAATAAGCGCTTTTACATCTTTGGGGAAACAGCTCCCACCATATCCTATACCAGGATTGAGGAAGGAACGCCCAATTCTTTTGTCCAAACCAATAGCTTTAAGCACCAAAAGCCCATCCGCCCCAGTTAATTCGGAAAGATACGCGATTGCATTGGCGAAAGAAATTTTAGTTGCCAAGAATGCGTTTGCGCCGTATTTAATCATTTCCGCGGTTTCAACCGTAGTTAAAACCCGCTCTCCCTCAATGGGCTGGTGTAGTACAACTAATGCATCTTGCGCTTTCTTGGTATCAGTACCAATTACCACTCTATCAGGACGAAGCGTATCGCCGATTGCCTGCCCTTCTCGCAAAAATTCTGGTACCGATGCGATATCTATGTTCACATCCGCAGGTTTTACTTTTTCTATTATTTCCTTAACTTTCCTATTTGTACCCACTGGTACCGTGCTTTTCGTAACTACCACCGTATAATCAGCAACATTCCTCCCTATTTTTTCTGCCACCTCAAAAACCACCGACAAATCTGCTTCACCTGTTGGCTTTGGAGGAGTTCCAACCGCGATAAATACGATTTCAGAAGCAGGAATTGCGCGATCATAATCAAGAGTAAACAACAACCGACCAGCGTCAACATTGCGCTTTACCATCTCTTCAAGCCCAGGTTCGTATATGGGAATTATTCCTTTTTTAAGATTGTTTACTTTTTCCTGCGTGTGTCCAATTACCCAAACAGTGTTCCCAAGATCTGCAAAAACCGAAGCAGTCACCAACCCTACATAACCATGTCCAATAAATGTTATTGTCATAGAAATAAAAAATCACCTATAAAAAAAGGCGTATGTATATTATTGTATCACGAGGCACAAAACAAATAAAGTTCCCAATAATTAGGTCAAAGAATATTACTTTTTATATGTTTCCACCATTCCTGATTTTCCTGATACCACACAACTGTTTTCTCAAGCCATTCATCAAATGTATGAAGGGGCTGCCAACCCAACTCATTTCTTATTTTTAACCAAGAAACCGCATACCTTCTATCATGCCCAGGCCTATCTTTTACAAACTCTATCATCTCTTCCCCTTTTCCCAAAATACCAAGAATTTTACGCACTACCTCCAGATTATTGATGTCTTGGGAAAGTCCTCCAACCACATAGGTATCTCCTACTTTTCCATTTTGTAAAACCATATCTATCGCCACGCAATGATCCTCTACATACAACCAGTCACGAACATACAATCCGTCTCCATACACGGGGACTTTTTTTCCTTCCAAAAGATTGGTAATAGCAAGTGGTATTATTTTTTCTGGAAATTGATACGGGCCAAAATTATTAGAACAATTAGTAATTGTTATGGGCAAGCCATACGTCGCATGATATGCTCGTACCAAATGATCTGAGCCTGCCTTGCTTGCAGCATATGGGCTTCGTGGATCATAAGAAGTGTTTTCATCAAACTTTCTTGTCTCATCAAGAGAAAGGCTTCCAAACACTTCGTCGGTTGATACATGATGAAATCTTTTAATATTATTTTTCAATCCCGCGTCCAACAATACCTGTGTCCCAAGAACATTAGTTTTTACAAACTCTGTAGGATCAATAATAGATCTATCTACATGACTCTCTGCGGCAAAATGCACTACGGTATCTATGCCATTCATTGCTTTTGCAACAGCATCTGGACTACAAATATCGCCTTTAATAAAGGAGTACGCAGGGTTTTTTTCAATTTTTTTTAGATTCTGCAAATTACCCGCGTAAGTAAGATTATCTATATTCAAAATCTCATCATCGGGATATTTTGCCAACCAATACAAAATAAAATTTGATCCTATAAATCCTGCACCGCCGGTAACCAGTAATTTCATCTTATTTTCTCCTTATATCTTTTTTTCTTTTTTTAACTTGTCAAGCAACAACAGGCCTGCGACTGCACTTGCATTGTTAATTTGCCCATCCAATACCCGCTGCACTGCTTCATCCAAGGGCATTCTTACTAATTCAATATCTTCTGAAATCTCCCTATTATGCTGTCCTATCTCAAGACCTGTTGCCAAGAAAATATGAATCGTTGCTTTTACTATACTCCCCGCAAGCTCGGTTCGCAAAATCTCTTCCCAATGATTAGCAGTAATTCCCGCTTCCTCAGAAAGCTCACGTTTTGCTGCCTGTAAAGAAGTTTCACCTGTGTCTATGAATCCCGCAACTGCTCCAAGAACACGTTTTTCATAAAGTAATCTATATTCTGATACCAGATATACCTCATAATTATCAGTTATTGGGAAGACCATGGATACGGGTGTTCTATGTAAATTATAATATTTATCTTTATTTTTTCCTCCCACCAGCACTCTCAATTCTTTAAACTCTACATATTTTGCTTTTACTATCGTTTTTGAAGAAATAACCTGTACATTTGTCATTTCACAATACCCTGCTCAAGTTCTTCCTGGGTGTACTCAACTTGTTCATCTTTCAATTCTGGATCATACGGCGGGTCAGGATAATTTACCAACCACCCTTCTTCGTCTCCGATATTTTCAAGACCCGTTGCGGTATCTTTCGGAATAAAAAGCCTGCTCGGAACAGCGGCATCCAAAACATGCTCTGTTCTCCTCCATACGCCCCCCTCCCTTTCATAGGTAATAATCTTCATTTTTCCTTTTAAACATACATATCTCGCAGCGCGTACCCTGTGCAGGTGATAGCCCTTGAAAGCCCCTGGTGTAGCAGCCGACAAATATACTTCTGTTTTATTGCCCGTTTCTTTATCTTTGAATAATTCTATAAGAAATCCATTATCTACGCCGCCGTTATCTTTGGTTTCTACTTTCTTCACTTCTTCTGTTCTTACGTTACTCATTTTTTATTTCCTTTTTTACTTTTTGGGCAACTAAATTATTTGCGCGCAGCAATTCGTCATACGATGTTCCTGCGTCAACCCACCAATCAATCAAATGACACTCCAGTGTCCCCTCTTTCACATAAAAATTATTTAAATCGGTCACTTCTAATTCTCCGCGGGCCGATGCGGTAAGCTGTTTGATAAAGGAAAAAACTCGAGAATCAAACATATAAATACCGGTCTGGGCGATATCAGATTTCGGATGCTCAGGTTTTTCTTCAATAGACAAAACTTTTCCATTTTCATCTACTTCTATAACTCCGTATTGCTTAGATTCTGTTGGCATTTTAATACCTATATCAACCGCGCCCTTCTCTTTTTGATCAAATTTCTTCACGATTTCCGAAAGATCAAAGTCAAAAATATTGTCTCCCAAAAGCACCAGTATCTTCTCGTTTCTAGCAAATTCCTCTGCCAAAAGAATCGCATCAGCAATTCCACCTTTTGGATTTTTTTGAACCGCATAATACAACTTAAGTCCAAAGTCCTCACCAGATTTTAAAAGACTCGCGAAATCCCCCGCGTGATCAGGAGAAGAAGTGATCAATACCTCAGTTATGCCGGCTTTTACCATCGCTTCGAGCGGATAATAAATCATGGGCTTGTTATACACGGGTAACAAATGCTTATTGGTTACCCAAGTTAGAGGACGAAGTCTTGTAGCCAAACCACCTGCTAAAATTACGCCTTTCAT
>CAYICR010000033.1:1580-3248 GCA_964361925.1 uncultured Gammaproteobacteria bacterium | reverse complement strand
TCATCTTAGAAAATACCTCCTTTAAGAAAAAATAATGCGATAGTCATTCCCAAGCTTCCTATAAGAATATATTCTATCACAATTTTTGTGTGGATGTCATGATGTACGTGATGATGCAAAATACCCCACGTTACATAAAACACCCCTATGCCAATTACAATTGCAACTTGAATCTGCTTGCTATAAGACAATTGTGAAATCAAAAAAGCAGACAGACCAAACACCACAATAAGTGATGAGACATACCAACGATGTTTTGCAAAATATGCTTCCATATCAACCAACGGCTCCTCTACTCATTAAGATTATAAACACTATTATCGCGCAAAAGAAGAGTACATGATCACTATTATGCCCTACAATGCGAATAATTTTTTTACGCTCCACGATAATCATATCCAATAACAGCGTTATGATAAACAATCCAGCCATTCCAATACTGATAGTGCGCACTAAAAAGTTGGAATCTACCACCGCGTTGCTCAAAACTGAAGACAGCAATGTGTTGCTCGCAATTGGCACCGAAGGACCCGGGGCGCGCGAAAGACTTGCCTTCTTTCCTCCGAACATCTCCACCACCAATACCGTATCCTCATTGCCCAGCTTTCCTTGCGCTACCGCAAACCCCACGTCCTGGTAATTACCAGATAACATATTGCTTCTGTGGGTTGGGCTTGCCATCCACGCATCTATGACTGATTTTGAATCACTAAATCCACGAGCTAAATTTTCTCCCGCATATATATATGAATACCCTGATTCTTTAATAAATTTCCAAGGCGTTGCTCCTGTTGGAGAGGTATGAGCCCAATAATTATGCGCCAACATGTTATTGGCTTTTTGCGTTGCTGCTTGAGACAATTGACTATTGAGATAAAGCTGACCAAGTTTTTTCTCTGCTCGTTTTTGATTCGTAAATGAGAGGAGATCACCTGAAGAAATATTGACCGCTATACCCAAAACATCTGGAAAACTTGTTTTTAATAAAGGGAAAAGGAACGCGCCTACAAAAAATATAGATATGAGCGCGAGGAGACTTGTATGGTGAAGGAGTTTTGCTCTATGATTATTTCCTTCGTGTGGAAGAAAAAAATGCCGTAAAAATTCTTGCATATACTCAGTATAGCATCACCCGTACTGGGGCTGTACATACCTATCAAGAGGCAATCCATTTACCGATATATTCTTTGCAAAACCAAGCGCGTTGGCTATAGCAACTCCCACTCTGACACCGGTAAACGAACCCATTTCTGTTACCACACGTACCTCTTGCACGAAATCCAAGCTTACCTTATTGCGTTTCAAAATTTCTTCAATCATCTGTAGAGAAACTTGGGTTCTATAATCTGCAGATGTAAATTCATACACATCACTTATTTCACCAGATAAACTAATAATCGTTTTTTTATTATCGCTTGTGTCAATCATTAATAAATTCATACTTGTAGCTTTATTGCCCCTTCTCTCACCACTTTCCATGGTTTTTGCGAACAATCAATAACCGTGGATGCTTGTTTAATACTACACTCTCCTGTCACCACATAGTCAACTAACTTTACCAATTCTGAATCTAAATCCTCAAACAAGTACGGGGTTTTCCCTCCATGAAAATTTGCAGATGGACCAAGAATTGGTACTCCTACGCTTTTTATTATTTCTAAAATAACC
>CAYICR010000033.1:0-1480 GCA_964361925.1 uncultured Gammaproteobacteria bacterium | reverse complement strand
TCAATATATTCAAAACGCACATCAATTCTTTTTTCTGGAAGCAATACCCTCAACTTTTCCGGCCATTCGATAACTACTACCGCATCTTTATCTTCCAAGATTTCTTTCAAGCCCAAGCCCTCTACATCCTTTTCACTCTCTATTCTATATAAATCGATGTGGTAGAGACTTTTTATTGTTCGAGCTTGTCGAGAACTCACATCGTTTGAGCTTCTCGATTCACTTTGTTCACTCGAAGAATAATTATATTGCCTTATAATAGTAAAAGTTGGCGATGTAATTCTCTTCTGGATTCCCAATCCACTTGCCAACCCTTGTGTAAAAGTGGTTTTACCAAATCCTAAATCTCCATACAGACAAATTACCTCCCCACCTTTTAGGGTTTGTGCGAAATCATTTCCAATTTTTTGGGTTTGCTGTGCAGAATTTGTTATCATTCTTCTTGTTTTAACAATCCAAATGGATGATATATGAGTATACCAAATCCTGCAATAAATACAATTCCTATCCCAATCAAAATAAAGGGAAGATAGTTTGTGGTATTGTTCTTTTCCTGAGATGGCGTTGGCGAAGGCTTCTCTTCCTGGGCAATACCCAAAACTGAAGTCGGGCCAATATCTTGCGCGACAACAACGCTTGATTTCTTAGGAATAGGTATAGCTGTTGGTTTGGAAGTTGGAGACGGAGCAATCGTTGTCTTAGGAGTTGCGGTTGGAGATTTTGGAGCGGAAGTTGGAGTTTTTGTAGAAGTAGGTATTGGGGTCGGAGTTTTCGCAGGTGTTGACGTTGAAGCAAGGGTTGGAACGTTCGTTGGCGGAGCTGTTGTAGGTGGTGGATCTGTTGGGCTTGCTGTAGGTGTCGATAAATTAATTATAACAGCGTAATCGTTTGTTGCTTTCGTGTATGAACATCCTGTTGTAAACCTGTGTGCTTTCAGTGTATAGTTTCCGCTATCTATGACCGCATCGTTCCCTATTTTAAATTTCAATACTAAAGATGTTGTTGATGTATCACTAACTTTGTAGTACCCCACACAATCACCACTTAGCGAACTAATGACTACCCAATCTCCATTATTGTTCTGCATATATCCAAAATAGGGATCGCCACTGCCTTTTTGTAATGCAGCCCTAAAGTATGATTCACTTGGAAGATTTGTAATGTTTAAACTTATTTCTATCTCTTGATCTCTAGAAGAAATTGTTGTCATACTAACACTGTTTATATTAAAACTAAAAGCAGCATATATTGGAGAAGGACTAAAAAATCCGAATATTAAAACGAGAACGCTGGACAGTAGCATTCTTTTCATAAAAAGTCTAAAACGAAACTTTATAAACCTCTCTTATACCGCCAATTGCGTAATGACTAGAAAATGGAATATTGCGGCCATTTGGAGTAAATGGATCATTCATCGTATAATTCCCATTTGACCCACTCACCAATACCACAAAATGATCAGAGATTGGACCTCCATCAT
>CAYICR010000032.1:0-7599 GCA_964361925.1 uncultured Gammaproteobacteria bacterium | reverse complement strand
GGCGTGATGCCAAAATCTTCATCTTCTGCAGCAAAAATAAATGCTTTTGCATTTCTCATCAATTCAAATTTCTCCTCATCACTCACTTCCCCCACAAACTCGATATTAGGATATTGAGATATTGGGATACTGTGTGCTTTTTTCGTTCCATTACGTAATATCTTAGTATCGTAATATCCTAATATTTCCTCTTCGTATCCCGCAAACCCCCTTCCAAAAACTTTTAACGGCAAGTTAAGTTCTCGACAAGTTCGAACGATAAGATCAATATGCTTTGGCCTCGCAAGTCGCCCCCCAGCCAAGTAATAGCGTTTAGCGTTTAGTTGGTCAGCGTTTAGTTTTTTTTCTAACTGAACGCTAGGCGCTAACGAACTAGACGCTGTATCAACTGGCGGATAAATTACCGTTGCTTTTTTGCCATAAAATTTTTCTATGCGTCCTGCTACATTTTCTGAATTTGCGATAAAATAATCCACATTCTCCGCTGACTTTTTATCAATCATGCGGAGAAAATAATTTGCAGTTTCTCCAAGAATTCTAAAAAATATATTCTTTTTCCATTCTCTCGCTGTTGCAAATCCATACAAATAACGAGGTGGTGTGTGACAGTAGCAGATATGAACTGGTTTCTTAGCGTTTAGTTGAATTGTGTTTGGTGTATACGCTCCTGTTGCGGACACAATCACCACGTCATATTCACTAAAATCAAAACTGCGAAATAACAATGGAGCAATCAGACGAAGAGGACTTATCAATTTTTCCCTGAACGGAACCCTACTCGCCCAACTTTCCCTAATATCCCAACCCCTAAACCGATCTTTATGCGGTCCCAAAAACTCAGGGAGATACACAGAAGTAAAAACAGGTGCTTGAGGGTACAGCTCATGAAGCGCCTCCAAAACCCGCTCCGCACCCCCATATTCCTTAATATAATCATGTACTATCGCAACCTTCATAAAGACCTCGACTGCCTAATGGGATTTTGATTCTTGGAGTTTTTCCAAAATCCACATACGGGCAAGTGCGGAAACGTTCAGTCCTCTATTTTTTGCAATAATTTCAAGTCTCTTTTTAAAATCTTTCTGAAGCCGTACCACAAGCGTCTCTGTCCGTGGTTTATTTAAGTCAAACACTATATCCACATCTTTCAATTCACTCCAGTAATCTCCAAGATCATGAATATCCCACCACTTTGCTTCCTCGGCAAGACTCATTTTGTCAAAATCAGGTAATTTTTTTTCTTTCTTTTTCATATACGATCCTTCTCTCTTTTTTAGCAGCATCGCGTGCAGTAACTAAATAATAAATAGATTGTTTTTCTCTTTTAATAATTAATGTTATTATTCGAGTTCCTGCTCTACAAAATAAAGAATATCTATTATTTTTTGCTCTTTTATGAACAACTATGTTACGAACTGCTTTTTCAACTTCCTCGACAGTAACAGTATGTTTCTGAATATGCTCTATGTTCCACTCATCCCAAATAATTTTCTTAACAACGATTCTCGTCATATTGTATTACAATGTAATACGCTTTGTCAATATTCATAGTAACCCCAACTGCTCACCCCTTTTTACCCCTACTCCCTCTGTCTCCTTTGTTTCATTTGTCTCCTTTGAAACCTTTTGCGAGAGTCTTTTCACCAAACTCTTAAATCCATATTTTTCAAAAGACTTTACCAATGCTCTGATATCGAATTTCAAAATTTCAGACCTTTTCAAATCCAAATGAATTGGCGCATCAGTCACAATAGTTGCCAGCTTTTTACAAAGTACCGCTTGCTCCGCGTCTGTTGCCAATTTCATGGCCACTTTTTCTGGTAACTCACCAATATGCGCATACAGATTTTCAAGGGTACTATATTTTTGCAAAAGCGCGCTCGCGGTTTTGGGACCTATTCCACTTACCCCAGGATAATTATCTGAACTATCCCCCACCAATGCTTTATAATCCACAATCTGCAAAGGTTTCAAGCCATATTTTTCTTCTACTTTTTGCTGATCAAACAGCGTCATGTTCGTAATCCCCACAATGGGGGCCAACATTTTGACATGTTTATTTACAAGCTGGAGAAGGTCCCGGTCACCAGAGACAATGATGACTTCCACTCCATTTTCTACCTTCTTATTACCATCTTCTACTTTCAACTTTCTACCGTCAAATTTCTCAACTATCTGTGTCGCAAGCGTACCGATGAGGTCATCTGCCTCATATCCGTCAAGTTCTGAGATGGGAATTTTTGCTTCTCGAAGCATCCCCCTGATGATGTCAAACTGCGGACCAAGACCCTCTGCCATCACTGGTCTTTTGGCTTGATATCCTACATACATTTCTTTGCGAAACGTTGGCGCTTTTCTATCAAAACAAACCGTAACCATCTCTGGCGCATAATCCTGCAGAATCTTGAGGAACATGGAAAAAAATCCATACACCGCATTAACTTGTTCACCCGAAGGGCCGTTAAGAGGAGGGAGTCCATGAAACGCCCGGTGAACTATGGCATTCCCATCGATCAAGATAAATTTACTCATTATAAATATTGTACCAGACTATTTACCTGATTTTTTGGGGCCGATTATGCGGGTAAATTCTTCAGACTCTATCGTCTCTACTTTCAAGAGTTCTTCTGCCAACACGTCCATTTTCTTTCTAAGCTTTGCCAATATCTGCAACGCATCTTTATAACAGTCATCTGTTATTTTCTTCACTTCTTCATCAATTTTGGCCTGCATCTGGGAAGAAACATTGGAGCGCTCAAAATATCCTTCTTCATGTCCATCCAAATTCATGGGGCCAATAGAGCTCATGCCCAGTTGTATCACCATGGCCCTGGCTAGCTTGGTTGCCTTGGCGATGTCATCAGATGCTCCTGTAGTTATCTCTCCAAAAACCAAACTCTCAGCAGCTCGTCCTCCAAGCATAACGGTAATTTGCTCTAACAAATATGTTTTGGTTTCATGAACCCGTTCAAGTGGCTCCATCATCGTATGTCCCAGAGAAAATCCTCGGCTCACGATAGAAATTCTATGAATTGGATCCATGTGTGGCATAAACCACGATACCAACGCGTGTCCAGCCTCATGATATGCAGTCATTTTCTTGTCTTCATCTGATTGCAATCTCTTCTTTTCTGGACCCAATTTTACTTTTGTAGCTGCTTCTTCCAAATCGCTCATGTCAATTGCTTTTTTCTCCAACCGAGCCGCTAGGATAGCTGCTTCGTTCAGCATATTCTCCAAATCAGCTCCTGAAAATCCTACCGTTCTTTTGGCGACTCGATCCCAGTCGATTTTTTCCACAAATGGCTTGCCCTTGGCATGAATGGTGAGAATTGATTTTCTTCCTGCCAAATCTGGAAGTTCCAGAACCACTCTTCTGTCAAAACGCCCGGGGCGAACCAACGCGGGATCAAGAACGTCTGGTCTATTGGTTGCTGCCATTACAATAAGCTGTTCATTTGGGGTAAATCCATCCATTTCCACCAAAATTTGATTTAGGGTTTGCTCTCTTTCATCATGTCCGCCCATAATTCCAATTCCTCTTTTTCTTCCAATTGCATCCACCTCGTCAATGAAAATAATTGCAGGCTGTGCTTTTTTCGCCGTGAGAAAAAGATCTCGCACGCGAGATGCTCCTACTCCTACCAACATTTCCATAAATTCTGATCCTGCGATAGAAAAGAATGCAACCCCAGCTTCTCCTGCGGTAGCCCGTGCCAAAAGTGTTTTCCCTGTACCTGCCGGGCCCACCATCAGTACGCCTTTGGGAGTTCTAGCTCCCATTGCTTTGTATTTACCGGGATTTTTCAAAAAGTCTACAATTTCAGTCAGTTCCTGTTTGGCTTCATCCACTCCTGCCACATCGGCAAAAGTGGTTTTGGGTAAATCTTTATTGAAAAGCTTTGCTTTTGACTGTCCGAAAGAAAAAATGCTCTCCTGAGCGCCTCGTGCTTGACGAAAAAGAAAGTAAAAAAATGCAATCATTAACACAATGGGTAAAACATTTATTAATAAACCTCCCCATCTCTCAATACCTGAATTATCTTTTATGGCAACTTTTGTCTGTTCCAAGGAAACCCCCGCATTTTTGAACAATTCGTACACATTCGAGCCTGGCTCTTTAATCACCACTACTGTTGCTTTTTTTGTTTCAACTACCAACTTATCTTCCTGCACAGTAATCTGTTTTACATTGCCCTTTTTTACTTCAGTAATAAGCTGCGAAAGCGGTATTTTCTCATGAGGCTCCAAAGGAGTACTAGCTCCTACGATAATAAAAAGGATAAATAACCCCAAAAATCCATAGAGAAAAAAATTCTTCCAGGAGAAATTTATTTTAAACTTCACTATTTTTTTTCTGTGATTATGTTTTACGGAAGGATGTAGAGCCATAGGGGCTAGTATATCACACGCTCATCATTTTGCAACACGCCTGAATTTATGCTATACTTATAGGCTTATGTCTAAAGAAATGTTCGGATCATCCATGCCAGAGTTTCGCATGTTTCACCAACCAACTGATACAGGTGCTCCACAAGAAGCACCTCTTCCAGAGGTTCTTCGTCATATGACCCCCTATGGAGAACTAAGATATAATCCTGCAACAGGTGAAACTCATTCTCCTCTTCTCCCTGAAGAACGACAAGATATTGTCTTGGCGCGCAGCACCACCAATAAGACAGTCAGAATACTTACTGCAGGAAAACTATTAGAATCACTCATGAAAAACTCTAGAGATGTGCTTATGCACGAAACATTAATCAAAGTAATGTACCCAATGCTCTCTTACGAACCACAAGTCAGCGATTTAGACAGTGAAAGACAAGCTATATCTCTGCTACGATGCTTGTTAGGAGAATCTCCTGAAAAGGAGATTATCCGCACGGTAAGATTTCGCGGATATACCCTTGCTACACCAGAAGACCTAATCTCTTCAACAAATCCGAAAACCATTTCTCGCCAAACACCTCAAGGAGAAATACGCTACAACGATGACGCTTTACTGGCAACCTCCCCTTTTATAAAAAATGGCGCAACACCAATAGGGCTAATGCCACAAGAAGCATCTATATTAAAACTATTGATAAGAAAAGGGGGGCAACGTGTTCCGCGCTCAATGTTTGAATTCCCAAGCACGGGGGATCTTCGCGTACATATATACTACTTAAGAAAAAGGCTTGGAGATACCAAAAGGACTCTCATCGAAACTGTTCCCGGGGGATTTAGACTAGTCCGGGCCGCCTAAAACCCCATTTTTTCCCTGCTGATTAAAAAGTCCTATCATGCCCCTGGTCCGCCACCACCAGCTGAACAAGTAAAATATCCACCATCGCTACTTTGACCGCTAAATGGATACGATTCATTGGGTTTTACCGCTTGAATCGTCCAATGATACTGCGCTCCAGCATCAACACTCATGGTGTGTGATGTAGTACTTCCTCCTTGAGCTACGGGTGTAGAATCTCCATTTTGCCCTGGTTCCCAAGCTGAACTTCCTCCATTGTTTAACTTATTAATTCGTAATTGATATGCACCAGCTCCTGACACTTGATTCCATGAAAGCCTAACAGAGGTAGCGCTTATACAACTAGCAATAAGACTTCCAGGAGCAAGAAGCGGTGTTACCGTTGTTGTTGTTGGAGTTGGAGTTGCGACAGTGGTTGTTGGAGTAGAAGTGGCAGGACATACGCATGGTGAATTTGTCATTCTTGTCCATGTGCCATTTATACACTGATAACTCCATCCACCTGGACTGCACACTATCTGGGCGTGGACTCCGGTCACTGTTCCGGTACATGTTATGCCTCCGACACATGAAGCAAAAGCGGGAGCTGATGTCGGAGTGGCAGTTGAACTTGGTGGCGCAGACGAAACAGTAGCAGGAGGCTGTGTCGGAATAGAAGTCAAAACAGGTATTGACGTTGGTGATGGCTCTGCCCTACTTTCACATGAAGGATTTGGTCTGCACGTGGATTCGTCAGGCACATCTCTACAATTAATTCGCAGAACTTCTGTTCTTCCTGAATCTCTCCATACACAATTTACAGGACTTCTTGCTGTTTTCGAACATCCACCAGCTCTACAATTAAACCGCTCATAGTGACAATCGTCCGTGTCTACTTCACGACATGTTTCAAGACGGTTTTCATCATCACAGCGAACAGTTGTTGTACATACCCTTCTCGAGTCACAAACATCGGGATAGTATGCTACACAACCCACATCAATATCATCGCATACTTGTTCCATCACTGGCCTTGTTTCTTCATCGCACACGTTCTTTGTTCCACATATCGGAGAACATGAGGCTCGCTGTCTTGTATCTTGCTGTTGTTGAGCAACAAAAACCGTAAGCGGAATCGCGGCAATAATTATCAAAAATGCAAACAGATTACGTATTCTAAATCCTTTTATGATTGCTATAACCTGATTAAATCTTCTCTGATTTTCCATAACTAGTCTCCTTTTTTGTTAAAATTTCGTATTAATAAGTTGTAATCAACCTCGTCTACTATTCCATTGTCGTCTAGATCGCTGATTTGCGAAAATCCCTGACAACGAGTTGTGGGAACATTTGTAAAACACTCTTTGATAATATCCTCATCTTTCACATCTATACTGTTATCCGAATTTACGTCTCCCACCAGTAGTTGTTGCTTAGGAAGTGCATAAATTAACGTTGGAGAAACAACGACAAGCTTTCCAAAATTTTTTCTAAGATAGCGGTTTGTACTTATGACAACACCATATTCTCCTATTGGTAACTCAATGCCAAGATCAAACTGCGAGCTTGTGAATGCTTGCGAAGGAACATCATAATTAACGATCCCTTTTTTTGATACTTTAGAGCGGGTGCAATCAAAATCTCCACCTATATCCTTATCCCCCTCATAGATACACACCAAAATCAACCTGCTGTCTGTAAGAGGAGACACATTGCCCTGCAAGCCAACCCCTTGTAGTGCTACTGCAAGAGAGATCTTGGTTCCAATTACCTGGCTTGAATCTGTTACAACAATTTTTGTTGTTCGTTGTTCTTTGGGATTATTACATAAGGATTTATTATCTTTATCAGTAAATAATGCCCTTACTTCATATGAGCCAGGCGTCGAGAATACACGTCTGAATAACGATGTTGCCTTATCAGCAGAAAGTATCGACTTACTATCTCCCCAGAGGAGATAAGCTTTTTCATACGCATCAGGAATTCTGCCAAAAGAAACTTTAACTTCTACCTCTTCTTTTGAAGCATACGCAGTTTTACCCAGTGATACCGTACAGTCAACTGCTTTTTCTTTGAGAATGGGACTTACCGGAAGAATACTAATAGCTGGAGTAGGCGATAATTCTGATGCTCGTTGGCGAATATCTTGACGCTGTTGAGACGTAAATACAACCACCGGAAGTACCGCTACCATAACTAGGACTGCAATTACGCTGAATATTTTGGATTTATTTTGAAACAAAATATATTAAAATAAACTCTTCTTATTATCAATAATAACCCCACTGCAAAGCCTTGTCAAATCCCAACCTAAATCCCCTGTGCAGGGGTCAGCACATGGTATACACTTTCGGCAAAAGTTTGTCATCTACAGA
>CAYICR010000031.1:0-7662 GCA_964361925.1 uncultured Gammaproteobacteria bacterium | reverse complement strand
CTCTTCCACATCTGATGTTTTGACTGCTTTTTTATCAAGTACTATTTGAAGAACGTCTTCTTCTCTATTGGTCACCAATACGCGCTTTTCCCCGGTTACCTCATCCATATCTTTTTTCTTCATAACATCAATACGCGAAAGCGCTGATTGGAGTGAATACTGTATTCCTTCCAGAAAATATTCAAGCCATCTATTTTTCTTACCCTGGTCAGCTGAGTGAAGGCTATCGGAATAGAGTGTTCGATCTACATCATAATAATCATCCAATATAAAATACTTGGTAACTTCGTAATGCTTGGATAATAAATAGTAAGCAGTAAGGATGCGCGCCAAACGTCCATTTCCATCAAAAAACGGATGAATATAGGCAAACTCATGATGAAAAATACCTGATTTAATAAGCGGATGTAAATCATCAGATCTATTCAGCCAATCAAAAAGCTCTTCCAAAGATTTTTCTATCTCTACGCGCGTATGAAAAGGAGGATTGTGTTTTACCACTACTTCCACTTTGGTTTTATGCCCCACAAAAACCGGCCCGTTTCGAAATTCTCCCAAATCTTTCAAATCTATCCCATCCATAAGCTGATGATGAAGCATTTTGGTGAGTTCAAGGGTTATTTTCTCGCCCTTTTTGGCAAGTAAAAAAACGTGATTGAGGACTGAAAAATAATTCTTGACTTCTTTTTCAGACTTGGTCGAGGGAATTTTATCTTCTAAAATAATATTGGTGACATCATACGGAGAAAGGGGATTACCCTCGATACTGGTAGAATAATGAGTAGCAAGAATCTGGTTTTCCTGGGCTAGCTTAAGCGCCAAAGAAGGAATAAGGCTCTCTCCTATAACCTGTCCATATAACCGTTCAATGCCGGTAAGGCTGTTAATAATTTTGGGCGTATAGTTAAAGTTAGGATCCAGCATGACTATATTATATCACATTTTAGCGTATTTGTCAAGTCATTTGTAAAGCTTATTGTAATCTCCGTGCCTGACAATTGATAGTAATTGTAAAGATAATTGTAAATACATTCGTAAACAACCATGTTTACACAACTATCCTACCTAGGTATAATCATACTAAGAAGATATGAAAAAAGCTATTATCAGACTACTGTTCTTGTTGTTTGTATTAATTTTTCTAAACTCGCTTCCCGCACCTATTGCCAAGCCTAAACTCTACCCCCTATCTCCTATACCCTCTTTGATTATGATTCAAACAAACCGCCAGACCGCCTTCGTAACCCGAGTCATTGACGGCGACACAATCGAGATAGAAAATGGTAAAAAAGTAAGATATATTGGCATAGATACTCCTGAGGTAGTTGATCCCAGAAAGCCCATCGAATGTTTTGGTGAAAAAGCAAAAGGGAGAAACCAACAACTAGTTGAAAATAAAACAGTAGAGCTTGAAATTGATGTGTCAGAAACAGATAAATATGGACGCCTTCTTCGCTATGTGTACATAGATGGTTTTATGGTGAACCAACTCCTGGTAAAAGAGGGCTTTGCAAAAAGCGCATCATACCCCCCAGACATCAAATATCAGCATTTATTTAAACAAGCAGAAACAAAGGCGCGAAAAAATAATGCAGGTCTTTGGAGTAGGTGTTAAGATAATAAGGTAAGAACGCGTTCTTTTCCCAAAATTGCCAGAACATCAGAAAGAGGCAATCCGTGCTCTGACCCTGTTAAGACTTTGTACAAAACCGACATCTTCACACCCTCCTCCTCCATAACTTGTTTAAGGGTTATTAAGATTGTTTCATTGCTCCATTGTTCGATTGTTAAAAGTTTATTTTTAAGTTTTTCTGTGATTTCTTTTTCTTTTTCTGAAAGCTCTCTCTGGGGTTTTTCAAAAATATATTTCGTCAATTCATAAAATTCATTTAACTTCTTCATTCTCGTCTGAGCTAAAGGAAGTAATTGGTCAAATAAATCATCGTCTAATTTTTCAAGCCTTGGATCTTGTTGTATTATTTGAGATTTAAGATTTGAGATTTGATGGTTTCTTATGTACACCCCGTTCATCCACTCCAGTTTTTGGATATCAAAAATAGGGCCAGCTGGCTTCACGTCTTTCAAATCAAACAACGAAATAAATTCATCAAGTGAAAATATTTCTTTTTCTTCTGGATGACTCCACCCCATAAGCGCCAGGAAATTAAGAATCGCTTCCGGCAAAAAACCCTGCTCCAAATACCACGAAGCCCATACAGGGTTTTTTCTCTTGGAAAGCTTGGATCTATCTGGATTACGCAAGATCGGCACATGGGCAAAGATAGGCATCTCCCAACCAAACGCCTGATAAAGCAAAACGTGTTTTGGGGTAGAAGTAATCCATTCTTCCGCTCTGATAATATGTGTTATGTTCATCGCGTGGTCATCTACTACCACGCCCAAATGATACGTTGGATATCCATCAGACTTCAAAAGCACTTGATCATCTATCTGGTTGGAATCAAACACGATTTCACCTCTTATCACATCAACAAACTTCACTTGTTGGTCTGGGAACACGTTAAGCCTGATTACATATTTTTCTCCCCGCTGTATTCTTTCTTCTGTATTTTTTACCTCGTGCAAACAATATTTATCATATCTTGGTAATTGTTTTTTTGATTGTTGCTCTGCTCGAACCATGTCCAATCTTTCTTTGGAACAAAAACAATAATATGCATGACCTTTTGCAACCAATTCCGAAGCGCTTTTTTTATACATTTCCAAACGCTCTGATTGTCTATACGGAGTATAGGGGCCTTCTTTGTCTGGACCTTCATCATAATCCAAACCAAATGCTTTTATACTTTGTAAAATTTTCTCCTCTGCGCCTGGCACAAAACGAGTCCTATCCGTATCTTCTATACGAATAATAAATTGCCCTTTATTTTTTCTCGCAACTGCAAAATTAATCAGCGCAGTATAAAGATTCCCAATATGTATATCTTCACCTGTTGGGCTTGGCGCAATTCGCGTACGAACCACTTGTGGTGAGCTTTGTCGAACCATACCCTTGATTGTATATGAAGTTTCTTTTATACTCAAGCTATGCCCACATTGTACAAAACCACCAGCGGTATTCGGTTAGTTGGAAAATTTTTTGGACTCGGGCTTGGCGCTGTGTTAATCACCTTTATTCTTTTTAAGGTTGGCACAGTTCTTAAAGAAATTATATCTCCTACTCCCCTGCCTCCTCCTACGATAACCTTCGGCAAATTACCAGAAATCATATTCCATGCAAGTATTGACGGATCAAAAAATTCGTACACTCTTAACACACTTACCGGAAGCTTGCCAACATTTCCAGATAGAATATCTGTATACAAAACCGTAGAAGAAATCCCTGGTCTTCTCACCATTGAAAGAGCTCGCGCAAGAGTAAAAAATATTGGATTTTCAGGAAATGGTGTAGCTCTCTCACCAAGTATTTACCAATGGACAAATAGCGTATCTCCTTTCAAAAGATTGGTTACTAACATCATAAATTTTAACTTCAATCTGACTTCTGCGTACGCGACTGATGAAACAATCACGCGAAATAATGTCTTACCCAGCGAGAACGAAGCGGTAAAAAAAGCAACAGAATTTCTCCAATCGTTCTCAGGTATTCCAACTGACATAGATATGGACAAAACCAAAACTACGCTTTTTCAAATTCAAAATGGAGAACTTACTCAGGTACAAAGTATTTCAAATACCCAAATCATCAGGGTTGATTACTACCAAAAAGATATCGGGGGATATCGCATATTCTATCCAAATCCTGATTTTTCAACCATGAATTTATTGGTAGCCAAAGGGACAAGAGAACCTGTGGTGGAAGCGCACTTTTTTCACACCAAAATAGCAAGTGATTCTGCGGGCACGTATCCAATTATCACCGCCCAAGAGGCATGGAGCATACTCAAGAAAAATAACGCGCATATCGCAAGATACGACGGGGAGTCCAAAAGCATCGATATACAAAAAATAGAATTGGGATACTACTCTCCCGACAGCAAAACTACATACCTCATGCCCATTATTGTTTTTAGCGGAGATGACAATTTTCGCGCTTATATCCCTGCAATCACTTCGGAGTGGATAGAAAAATCAACTAATTAAGCAAATCATTCCCCTGGATGTAACGAATATTCGTATTAACAAACAATAACAATTGCGCAGTATCTGAAAATCTATCTCTGCTTTTCATCACAACCGTGATAAGCGTTTTTCCATCTTTATCCCATGCAGTTGCCAAAACCTCCCCTGCCTCCTGCGTAAATCCCGTTTTCACCCCGCGAACACCTCCCTCACCTAAAAGCTTATTCAAATTAGACAAGTTATACACCCTATCTTCTCCTATTGGAGATATCACATATTGCTTGGTTCGAACTACTTGAGCTATGACCGTATTCGCAAGAGCCAAAGATGAAAGCCGTGCTAATTCATATGCGGTAGTCGTATTATGAGGACTCAGGCCCATTACGTCTACAAAAGTAGTGTGCGACAGATGAAAAGCCCGCGCTTTCTCATTCATTTTCTGAATAAATGCCGAGGATCCGCCAGGATAATTTTGCGCAATCGCCACCGCGGCATCGTTGGCAGAAGGAAGCATCATAGCATACAGTAAATCCTTGAAATAAAACTTTTGACCACTTTTCAACCCAATCCCAGCGCCCGATACTCTTTCTGTTTGCACGGTTAATACGCTATTAAGCTGAAAATAATCAAGCGCAACCAAGGCGGTCATAATTTTGGTCGTAGATGCCATAGGCAAAACCAAATCACTATTTTTCGAAATTACTACCACTTTGGAAGTATCGTCAAACGATACCACCGCATCTGATGAAAGTCGCGCGAGAATATCAGCCGATGCACCAGAAAGAACAGGATACAAAGATGGCTGGAATGATACAGGAAGAGGAAAGAGAGACAGGTTCGCCAGTTTCCCAAGAAGTTTGCTTTCTCCAAAAAATAAAACCACTATTCCTACATACAACAACAACGGCAATATCAACAGCAACAAATCCTGTTCGTGCATATTGATTATACCTTTTAAAAATTGACGATATCTATTTTTAACGTGAAGAAAACCTTTCATCAACTCGCTCCATATCTCTAGGGAAAAGACTGGCTTCTCTGATATTTGAAAGACCAAGCATGTCTTTGGTAATACGCTCCAATCCCATGGCAAATCCTCCTTCGGACGGCATGCCATATTTAAATGCCTGTAAATACATCTCAAACTGCTCGGGCTTATTCCCTCGTTCTTTTATTTTTTCAACTAACATATCGTAATCGTTAATACGCTGTCCTCCAGTAACCCATTCTTCTTGTATTCCCAACAAATCAAAACCAAGCGTATATTCTGGGTCAAGCGGATCCGGCATAGTATAGAATGGTCGTTTTTTGGTCGGATAATGTGTGATAAATACAAATGGAACCCCATATTCTTCCAAAGCCCACTGACAAATTTCTTTCTCATCAGAAGGGTCTAAATCCGGCTCAGTCGTATGATCATGCGCGGTTCTTTTCAAAATAATTTCTTGGGCCTCTCGCATTTTTATCCGAGGAAATGGTTTTTCACCCAAAACTAGAATATCTTTTTTTAACGCATTCAGCTCGTTCTGATTGTTATTTTTCACTGCGACAAACATATTTCTGAGTATTTTCTCTACCATATCCATCAAATCTCCAAAGCTGTCAATAAACCCCATCTCAACATCCAGGCTTACGTATTCAGATAAATGACGCGTAGTTACCGAAGGCTCTGCACGATACGCATGAGCTATGGTGAAAACCCGTTCAAAAACAGGAACCATCATTTGCTTGTAAAATTGAGGAGATTGGCCCAAATATGCCTTGTGTCCATAATAATCTATAGAAAAAACCTCTGATCCGCCTTCTGTTGCTGTAGGCACGATAGTGGGAACAAAAATTTCAGTAAAGGCGTTTTCTTTCAGCGTAGTTTTGAAAGAATTCACGATAGTTTCTTGAATTTTAAATATCGCAGACACCGTTGGGTGCCTCAAGCTCAGTGTTCTATGATCCAACAGAGTTGGAAGCTCCAAATGCAACTGCTTGCCACCCATGTCAAAAGGCATTTCTCCTGCTTTGGAAAGAACCGTAACCTCCTGCGCCTCAAGCTCTATAATACCCGTAGGAAGCGTGGAGTTGACATATTTCTCATCACGCTTTTTTACCAAACCGTGCACCACTACTACATCTTGAGAACTCAAAGCTGAGATTGCAGACACGGTACTTTCAGTAAATCCGCCAATTTGAAGAGTACCAGAACCGTCCCGTAAATCAAGAAACGCAATTTTTCCATGAGATCTCACCACTTGTACCCAGCCTGAAACCACCACGCTTTCTCCAGCCTTTTCCAAACAATCAATAATCCGAGTTCTTTTCACCACAAGAACATTATACATATTCTTTTCCTGTCTTGACAAGTCGTAGCACTCTTTAGTATAATAAAGCAGGTTAATATTTATCTCCCTAGAGATATGTGGGAGATTTTTTTGGGGGTAATTTATGAATCACGAAATACAGAGACCAGGAGATACAGCATCAGCTGAAAACTTTAGATCTCCAACAGGCCTCGATAGGGTTAACGTTATTGCCAAAGGAATTAGCGCTGTGGACACAGTTCAGGGTCTACATCCTGGTTGTGTTGTTATCATAAAAAATGACACAACTGGAACAACTATTCGTGGAGACATCCACCCTAAAAGGGGCGAGAAAAGGATTAGGATTAGACATTCTCCCGATGCTTAAGTTTTCTTAATATCCTTAATTTTCAGCTGCAACAGAGTGTTCCCGTTCCAATGATTCTCGTCAATGATGTATACGATATCTACCGTGTCTCCAATTTTAAACTCCGATGATCTGTCTCCAAATCCAAATGCAATTGCATCAATCTGATCTGCCTCATCATTCGGTGAAAATTTAAATTTCAGGTGTTTTTTTTCTTTCCCTACAAATCTCATATCTATAATCTGCACGTTTTTACTCATAAAAGTTGGTTCGGGATTGTTCATACCAAAAGGCGATAGAGTTTGGGTGGCGTCGAACAATTCTTGGGAAATAATTTCCAAAGGTAATTGCATGTCTATGTGAAGGGATCTCACCAGTAAGTCTTTATGAAGCAGTTCTTCTGCTTTGTCCTCCAAAGAGATTTGCAATTTTTCCAAATTTTTTGTCTCCACTGTAAATCCTGCTGCCATAGGATGTCCGCCCGCGTCCACCAAAAATTCCGAAGAGCTTCTGATAAACTCAATGATATTAAACCCACGAACTGACCTGGCTGAAGCCTTGCTGTATATCTCTCCTTTGGAAACAACTATCGAAGGACGATAAAATTCTTCCACCAAACGTCCTGCAATGAGTCCAATAATTCCTTGCTGGTAAGACTCGTCAAACAGAAACAAAAGTTTTTTGCGCTTCGTTCTTTCCTGCACATTCAAACGCGCATGAGCAACGCTAGAAAGAGTCAGCAACTGACGCTCTTTATTAACCCTTCCTAACTGCTCTGCCAATTTACGCGCCCTTTCTCTATTGGAAGTACAAAGCAAGCGAAGACTATCCATCGCATATTCCAGTCTGCCCGCCGCATTGAGTCGAGGAGCAATTACATGACCAATCGCGTATACATCTATATCTTTTTGCTCTAAATCT
>CAYICR010000030.1:0-9014 GCA_964361925.1 uncultured Gammaproteobacteria bacterium | reverse complement strand
GCATCAAGGTTGGTTTTGCCCACAACTACTGCACCTGCATTTTTTAGTTTCGCCACGACTGTAGCGTCAAACGGAGGAATATAGCCTCGAAGAAGATTGGATCCAGCGGTGGTTTCTATTCCTTTGGTGGAGAATAGATCTTTGAGCGCGATGGGGATGCCTAGGAGGGGTGCGCTAGCCGCGTTTGACGCGGTTCCATTGTTGATGAGTTTGTCGGCTTCTTGAGCAGATTTCAAGGCTAGTTCACTCGTTATGGTTATGAAGCTATTGAGCTTTGGGTTGAGCTTGGTTATTTGATTAAGGCATGCTTGAGTAAGCTCAACAGAAGAGAACTCTTTCGCGCGTAACCCTTTTATGGCCTCGATAATAGTAAGCGTGTTTAGATTCATGGGATGATGGCATCGGTGATGCCGTGTGCCTCTTTTACTTCAAACTCGACACCGTCTGAAACGAGTTTTATATGCGCAGTATTACCTACTTTGGTAGGAAGATCATAGGTAGAGTACCCGAGATGAATCAGCAAGGCCCTCATGACTCCGCCGTGGCTCACCATAAGGATAGTTTTGTTAGGATTTGCTACTGCGATTTCTCGTATAAAAGTAATTACCCGATTTACCACAGATTCATCGCTTTCTACCTCGCCCCCAAGAGAGTGCTTGAAGCGTGCTTCGTGGCTGAGTTCGTTCAGGTTTTTTCTGAGTTCTTCCAGAATGCTCACAGGTCCTCCTTCGTGCACACCATATAATCTTTCTCTCAGAATTTGGGTGGTTTGGATAGCTATTTTTTTCTCAAGCAACAGAAGCTCTGCTGTTTTCTTGGCTCGTATCAAGTCTGAGGAGAATGCGCTGTCAAAATGAATATGAGCAAATTTTTCCCCCGCAAGCCTTGCCTGTTTGAGCCCTTCTTTGTTAAGGGGAATGTCGGAATGACCCTGGATACGTTTTTGTAAATTCCAGTCTGTTTGGCCGTGTCTGACGATATAAAGTGTGCACGCGTTATTCACTGTGAAGTACTCCTTTTACGAGGAACATATCGTTTTTCTTATTTTTTGTATTGCTTAGCGCGTCTTCCTGGGAAAGGCAAGGTGTGGTTTCATCGGTTCGACTTACATTCTCAAGGCCTGTGGTTTGGGACGTTTCTGCGACATTTTCTGTGTTTAGATTTTTAAGTTGATTAATATAGGTGAGCACACTTGAAAGTTGTTTTTCAAACAATGGTATTTCCTCGTCTTTCAGGGGCAAATTTGCCAATTTCGCAATATGCGCTACATTAATAGTCATGGGGTAATTATATGGTAACTCCTAGTCCTTGCGCAATGTGCTTGTGCGCTTGGAGTTCGAGAGAATCGTCAAGTTCTTTTAATTGTATAGTTTTTTTGCCCGCCTGCAACGCCTTGCTATCTTGCATGGCGGGCAGGTATTTTTTCTCCAGTGCAAGCTTAATCAGGTGATCGGCGAAATGGGGGTTTTTGGGTAGAATTGGACCATGAAGATAAGTGCCGAAAGAATTTTTATATACCGCGCCCTCGGTTTTATCAGTTCCATTGTTTCCAAAACCAACCTTGACAGTTGCAAGGGCCTTCACGTTTTTTCCCAAATAAGTACGGCCACCGTGGTTTTCGAAACCGATTAAAGTATTGTTCGAGCTTGTCGAGAACTTCTCAACTCCGCCTTGCTTCGCTCGAAGAATATTATTATTTAATTCAATTACAATGTTTCCAATCAGCCTTTTCGCATTTTCTCCGGGGTTTTCGGTGTATAAGTCTAAAATGTCCAAGCCTTCAATGATGGTTCCATCGGCTTCTTTATAATATTTTCCCAAGAATTGATACGCGCCGCAAATGTATAGACCTGGGATGTTGTCCTCAATCATCTCTCGCAATACTTGTTTTTTTTCTTTCAGGTCTTTGCTGACAATTGTCTGTTGCGTGTCTTGAGCGCCTCCCATAAAAAGCATATCGCATGCTTTCAAATCCGAAATCCGAAATCCGAAATCCAAACGAAGAATTTTTACATCAATACCCCGCCATTCACATCGCTTTTGCAAAGAAATAATATTTCCTCTGTCTCCGTAGGTGGACATGAGTTCCGGGTAGAGCCAGCCGATAGTGAGTTTATAATTATCATTATTTTTCATATTTTAATTCTATTCACTTCAATGATTTAAATCATTGAAGTAGACTTATAATATCTTTTTTCCTGTTAAGATTTTTCTCACTTCGAGCATGGCTGAATAGGTAGGGAGAATGTATAATATGCCATTGTTGTTATTGTTCAATTGTTCCATTGCTTGTTTTATAGCATGATCTAAGTTTTCGATAGTTTTTAACTTCTGATTTTTAGCTGTTGAAGAATTTGCATATTTAATTCGAAGCCCCATATCATAACATCTTTCGCCAGACACTATAATGTTTTCAAATTTATTAATATATTCTTCAAAATCTACATCCCAAATCCATGAGACGTCTTTTCCATCTGGTACGCGGTCGTTTAGAGCAAATAGTACCTGTTTGGCTCCAAGACCTGCAATGGCTTGTAGAGATTGATTCATGCTCGTTGGGTTTTTGGACAAATATATTTGTACAGTTTTTCCCCTCACCACAATTTTTTCTTGTCTCCCGAATGCGGGTTGAAAGCCTTTCAATGATTGTTCAATTGTTTCATTGCTAATATTGTTGAGCTTTGCGGTGAGGACAGCAGCGAGAGTATTGTATTTATTGTAGGTTCCGGCAAGGGGAAAAATAGGGAAGTCAGAGATATCTAAATTTGGACGTTTAAGTTGGCATCTTGGGCAATTCCATTCACCAATATGTGAATAGTAGATGCGCGCATATATGAGTTTTTCGTGACATTTTGGGCAATGAATGGAATCTGCTGCGTGTTGCGGTTGGATATTGGCAAGTTTTGTGTCATCAAGACCAAAATATTTTATGTTGTCTTTCTTTTCATGGCCGAGATAGGCTATTTGCGGGTCATCGGCATTTAGAATAACGATTGTTGCTTTGTTTAATTGTTTCATTGTTAATGTCCACTTTTGAACGATAGAATTTATTTCGCCGTAGCGATCTAGTTGATCGCGAAAAAGATTTAACAAAATTAAATAGTCTGGTTGATATTGTTCAATCGCATGTGGCAGCACATTTTCATCAACTTCAAAAACAGCAAAGTCATACTTTAGTGTCCCAAGTATACTACTATGTAGTAATATACTTGAGGCGAGACCGTTTAGGAGGTTGGCGCCGGCTGAGTTTTGAAAAACCGTATGACCGTTTTCTTTTAAAATTGCTTGAATCATTTTTCCCGTAGTGGTTTTGCCATTGGTGCCTGCGATATAAATAATTTTTGTTTTTGAATTTGAGAGAACTTGTTTGATAAAGTTCTTGTTAAGCATTAATGCGATGTGTCCAGGCCACGTGCTACCACTACCTCGACCAAACGTGCGACTGAGTAAAGAAATAGTTTTTCCGACAAGTATAAGCAAGGTGTTCACAAGAGCATTATACTTTATTTCAGCATCTCGTTTCATTGGGAGATCCCGGATCCCCGTCCGGGATGACAATAAGAAGTGTTACATTGATCTTAGGATCTTTATCCTTTCTGCTATGGGTGGGTGTGTGTTGAAAAGCCCTGAGAACATATGACCTTTTATGTTTTTAAAAGGATTGGCGATATACAAATGCGCGGTGGCATTGTTCGCTACTTCAAGAGGTTCTTTGTCTTTGGCTATTTTTTCCAAAGCAGATGCCAGTCCTTCGGGATAGCGAGTGAGAAGAGCGCCTGATGCGTCTGCGAGAAATTCCCGTTTTCGGGAAATGGAAAGTTGAATTAGCGTAGCTATAATTGGTGAAAGAATTGCCAAAATAATACCTATAATCAAAATTATTCCTCCGGTATTTGAGTTTCGATCATTATCTCTGTCTCGATACCACATGCTTCTTAGAAAGATATCAGCCAAAAGCGCCACTACACCAACCAAAATAGATACGATAGACATGAGGCGTATGTCAAAGTTCTGTACGTGTGAGAGTTCGTGCGCGAGCACTCCCTCAAGCTCTGTGTCGTTAAGTCTTTCTAGGGCTCCTGTGGTTGCGCAAACAACCGCATGTTTGGGATCTCTGCCCGTGGCAAATGCGTTTATTGCAGAATCTTGAATGATATATATTTTGGGGATGAGAATTCCTGCTCCTATGCACAGGTTTTCCACCATGCGAAAAAGTCGGGGATTGTCTTTTTTCTGAATTTGTTTGGCCTTGGACATACCCAGAATCATCTGGTCGGAATAATAGTAGCTAGCAAAGCTCATGGCTCCTGAAATAATCAGCGCCATGGCTACAAAAGAAATATCGTATCCAGACGCTCTGGAAAATACATAGATGAGTGTAGTTACGAATATGACAAACAAAGACATGACCACCCATGTCTTAAATTTATTCGCATTTATTTGAGAATAAATGTTCATAGACGAAAATGGTTCACGCAGAACAATCGTTAAAATTGAACGTTAACACTTTTTTTCTCGTTTTCTGTTGCTTCAAAGAATTCTGAAGAAGTAAATCCAAACATTTTGCCAAAGAATCCACTTGGGAAATTGGCAAGAACCGTGTTGTAATCACGGGCATTTGTATTGTAAAACTGTCTTGCGTATGCAATTTTATTCTCGGTATCTTCTAATTCTTCTTGAAGAGCTTTGAAATTGTCGCTTGCTTTAAGCGTTGGATAATTTTCCGCAATCGCAAAAAGAGACTTAAGCGCACCTGTGAGCATATTGTCTGATTGCGCTTTGTCGTGCAAAGACCCAGCACTGATCATCGCAGACCTTGCTTTGGTGACATTTTCAAAAACACTTTTTTCGTGCTTTACATATCCCTTTACGGTTTCGATAAGATTTGGGATTAGCTCGATTCTTCTTTTCAGTTGCACATCAATACCGCTTAACGCTTCTTTGATTCGTACCTTTCCAGTGGCAAGATTGTTATATACTGACCAGACATATGTAAGTATCATTACGACTATTGCTAATATAACTATTGTTGTTACGTCCATAATTTATCACCCCCTTTAAGAACTTGTCATTATTTTATGTTTTATCCACCTGATAAAATCAGCGGCTGGCAGTGTGTTGAGTATGTCTTTTTTTTCAGACCAACCACGACGCGCTACCCAAACTCCATATTTCATCAAATCCATGTGGTCAAGCGCGTGTGAGTCTGTGTTTATGACCATTTTCACTTTGTTCTGGACAGCTTGTTTTACCATTGTATCAGATAAGTCTAGCCTATCGGGCGAGGAGTTGATTTCAAGCGCCTTGTTTTGTTCTGCGCAATACTGCAAAAGTTGATCAAAGTCTACTTCGTACCCATTTCTTTTTTGTAAAAGTCTTCCTGTGGGATGAGAAAAAATTTTGGCTTTTGGATGCGAAAGGCCTGAGAGAATTCTTTTGGTCATGGCTTTTTTCTCCATGCCAAAAGAGCTGTGAATTGAAACAAGTGTTGCATCCAAGAGTTCAAGTGCTTTTTCATCAAGCGCTAATTGACCATTTGTTAAAATATCTGTTTCCATAAGGCGGATAATATGAATGGGTTTATATTTTTCCTGCAATTTATCTATATGTTCGTTTCTTTTTTTCAGAATTTCTACAACTTGTTTTTTTGTGTGCTGGGACACACTTGGATTGTGTTCGGAAAATCCAATGTATTCATATTTTAATTCTAAAGCTCGCTGGATCATGCTCTCCATAGAATCTACCCCCATATCATGGCTTGGTTCAATGGGAAAGCTGGAGTGAATGTGTAAATCGCCACGGATATCAGACACTTCTATAAGTGCGGGCAATGTATGGGTACGGGCTAGCTCAATTTCTTCGTTTCCTTCGCGAAGCTCTGGGGGTATCCAGTCAAGACCAAGCGCTTGATAGAATTTTTCTTCTGTTGAATATGTTTGTATTGCTTTCTGGGGGTTTCGCGCGTCTTTAATTCCTCTTTCAGAAAGAGATTTATTTTGTTTTAGCGCAAATTCCCGAAGTTGCACATTGTGATTTTTGCTTCCGGTAAAATGTTGAAGAAGTGATCCCAACATTTTGGGTTCCAAGGCAATCAGGTCTACCTGTTGTCCAGAAGAGGTAAGAAGAGAAGCAGACACGTCCCCTTTTTCAATAACGCGCTGTTTATATGGGTATTTGGTGAAATGTTCAATTACGGATTTGGGATCATGTGTGGCAACCGCGATATCGATATCTCCAACAGTAGCTGCTCTGCGCCTGAGACTTCCAAGCGGGAACGCATTTTCTACCACTGGTGATTTTTTTACATATTCAATAAGTTGATCCGCGAGCTCTGCGGCAAAAGGAAGAGACATGCGAATACTTTTCCCCATTCCCTGAGCAAATTCATCAATTGCAACAAGCATATCTGCTTGCGATTTCTCTCCAAATCCATCAAGTGGCGCGATTTTGCCTGATTTTGCTAATTTTTTTACTTCTTCAATTACTTTTGTTTTGTCAGTTAGCCCAAATTCCATTACCAGGCGAAAAGATTTTTTTGGTCCAAATGTAGGAATTTCCATGAGGGTGAATACAGAATCAGGGATACCCTTGAAAACTTCTTCAAAGTGCGCGACTTTTCCTTTTTCGAAAAGTTCGGTTATGTGTTGCGCTATGGTTGGGCCTACCCCATCTATGCTTTCAAGTCGGTGATCGTCATATAAATCTTTTAATTCTATGGTGCTGGAACTGATTGTGTCAGCAGCCTTTTGGTAAGCCATGATTTGAAATCTGAATTTTTTCTCATCTTTTATCCGATACGCGTTGGCTACGTTTTGAAGAAGTCGGGCGATAGAGGAATTGGTGAGAGGGATCATGCTCAAATACTAACAAAGGATTGACTGGATTGCAAGAATTTGTTAGGATTAGGCATACGCGTGGGGGCGTAGCTCAATTTCAGCCAGAGGCTGATCGGCCTTTGGCCGAGGTTAGAGCGCTATTTATGTATGCAGTTTATTTTGCTCAGAGCATACGAAATGGAAAAATATATGTTGGGTCAACATCAAAAGACCCATCTGTTAGAATCAAAGAACATAATGAATCTAGTAATGAATGGAGTAGAAACAATAAGCCGTTAGAACTTGTTTACTACGAAACATTTATTTGTAAAGAGGATGCAAGCAAAAGAGAAGTGTTTTATAAAAGTGGGATGGGGAGAAGAATTAAGAAAGCGATAATACGAGAGTTAAAAAGCACTAGTTAGGTTTTTTATCGACAAAAAGTTTAAATTTGGGGCTATAGCTCAATTTCAGGCAAGGACTTCAGCCATAGGCTGATGGGCCTCTGGACCAGATCGGTCTTTGGCCGAGGTTAGAGCAGTCCCGTACATTGTACGCTGGGGGCGTAGCTCAATTGGTTAGAGCGCTTCCCTGTCACGGAAGAGGTCGCGGGTTCAAGTCCCGTCGCTCCCGCATAAAATTATATATACTCACATGGGAAGAAAAAAATCTAAAAAATCAGCTGATCACGTCATATATTCAGTGGATACTGTACCTGCGCAAACAGGAACTTTTTCTAAAGATTTGGCAAAAATAAATTTTTCTGAATCTTATGTTTCTCTTACTTTAGGGGTTCTGGTAGTTCTTTTTGCGGTAGTGCTTTTGACTGTATTTTTAAAAGCTAATTATATTTCTCGTGGTACTCGGGAAGTTTCTTCGCAGAACACTACGTCAAGTGTGACTGAAGATCAAGAAAAAGAAATGAAATATACAGTGGTGGAGGGTGATGACCTGAAAGAAATTTCGCGCAAATTCTATGCAACAGATGAATTTTATCTCGAAATTGTCAAAGCAAACAATATTCAAAATCCAGATGCCATAGAGGTAGGGACTATATTGACTATTCCAAAAATAAGTAGCAGATCATTTGGAGAAATGGAAAAAATCAGTGGAGACACTTATGCCGTAAAAGAAAATGAATTTCTTTGGGATATCGCGGTGAGATCGTATGGCGATGGGTTTCGCTGGACAGATATTGCAAAAGCAAATAACATGGATTTTCCCGACATTCTTCCTGCAGGAACTATCCTCAAAATCCCTCGGTAAATATAGTTCTCGTCATTGCGAGGAATCCTGAGCGCCCGCCCCGAGGCGGACCGAGGGGAAGTCGAAGGAGACAAAGCAATCTCAGGATGACACTAAATATAGGATTTGCTATACTTTCAGTGTTTGCGGGATTAGTACACCGGTAGTATGCCACCAGAATTTACCCTGTTAAGCGATGGTAGTTCAACGGCAGAACGTCTCCTTCCCAAGGAGAAGGTTGAGGGTTCAATTCCCTTCCATCGCTCACGAGTCAAACTCGCTCTGAGTTTGAGGAGTAGCCAAGTCAGACTTGGCCAGAATTTATATAAATATATAATGAAGTATGACTTCAGATAAGTTTTACGTATATATTCTCCTAAGCTTAAAGGATAAGAAATTCTATGTTGGTTTTACTGCTGATCTCAAGGATAGATTATCTAGGCATGCCAGAGGTGAGGTTAGATCAACTATGAATAGAAGACCATTAAAGTTAATACACTATGAATATTTTATTAATGAGGATGATGCAAAGGCGCGTGAAGTATTTCTTAAAAGCGGATTTGGCAGAGATAATATGAGAAAAGCATTGAAAAGAACCTTAAGCAATTTAGATATTTCAATTTAGCCTCAATTTAGTTCGATTCCCGTCTCCTTGTTAAATTTTGTTAGTTATTGTGATTAGTTACCTAAGACCTTCTAAAGCCTCTTGTACCTGAGGACTTTGGAATGTTTCCTGAAACTTTACATTGTTTTCTATAAAAGATCTCATGTCTTGCACATGATCAGAATCAGCTGAATCTGTCACCTTAATTAAGTCTACTTGAGCAATTACATGTAATAAGTTTTTCTTCACAGAGTTAACTAGAGATTTGGGAAGACTAGAGTTTCCTTCAAAGGCAAGGTCTACCACTTTGAGTAGATTTGAGGCATATTGACTGATAGATTCATTTCTAT
>CAYICR010000029.1:0-9124 GCA_964361925.1 uncultured Gammaproteobacteria bacterium | reverse complement strand
TCCCAAGAAAGCCCTGAGACTTCGGGTTTTTTCCCCTGATATTTTTTGAAGTGCGGGATGAGTTCGTTTTTCTCATACGTCTTTATCACTACTGGATGAATATAATAACATTTGCATACGGTAACTGTGTTGTTCAGATGCGCAGAAACTTGTTTCACCGCTTCTTTGATATTTTTTTTCGCGATTTTAGGATCTTTATATTCTCCTAATTTATAGAATATGTTGGCCGAAAGATTGGTGGCCCCCCATGTTCTGAAATCCTTGGCAGTAAAATCATCCTGTGTAACTTCATGAAGAAATTCATTGATATCCGCTGAATCAATCACTCTTTTTTCTCCATCTTCATCCATAAATTGAAATAGTTCATATCCTGGCAATTCTGTACATTCTTTAACAGCTTTTGCTACTGTTGGATTGGATATGGATACATTTGCTTCTACTCCGCTTTTTCCTTTGAAATTAAATTTCACCTCATCTCCCCAAACCCGCACATGACGATTACGAAGTGTCGTAAGTCCAAATGAATCATTTTCTTTGGTGTATTCTTCATTTCCAATTCGTATGAAAGTATGCTCCAAAAGCCATACTACGGTAGCAATAACTTTTCTTTTGTCCATTTTTTTTCCCGACATATCATAACGCACCTTACTTCGAATCTTAGGAAGCAATAACCCGAAATCCACCAATTTGGAAAATTTATTTTCCTGAGAAATCTTGATCCAATCAGGATGATAAATATACTGCTTTCTTTTCTTCTCATCAATTCCTGTTGCCTGAAGATGCGTATTGTGAAAAGGAGAAATCCATACATTTTTCCACGCAGGAGGAATACCCAATGAATCAATGCGCTCAACCACTTTTTCTTCAAAGACTCGTTTGCCTTCTGTGTCATAATAATGAAACTTCTCGCCCGCTTTTTGTCTGAAAAATCCGTCTTTATCATCCATCATGTACCGAAGTTCTTCTTTCTTTAATTCTTTTTTTAACTGCGGGTCAAGATGGGGATTCATAAGCTTCTCTAAGCGTATCGTAAAGTAAAAATTTGTGCAAGATAATTTCTCCCCAACGAAGATTTTTGGCAAAATTATATTGCTTTTTATATCGCTTCATTACTTTTATTTTAAAAAGTTCGTTTTGTGTGAGAATCATTACTTCTAAAAATCCCTTTTGTAATTCTACGTTTCCTACGCATCTACCCCAAGGCTTTATTTCTGGTAGAATTTTCCCAACAGCAGCATAGCTATACTTTGCTTCTTCCCAATCAGACGCCATAAGCTGACTTTCCCGCATATACTGTCTCACTCTACGCAGAAACTCTGGTCTTTTGAAGCGTTGCGGAAAATGTAACCAATAATCTTTTCTGTCTATTAAATTATTGCTTACATACGGCCCGATTGGTATTTCATGGGAAAAATTATAAAAAACCGATTCTGCGATAGCGCTCCCCGTTGGGGTTCCTGGTTCTACTACTATCATAATTCCCTTACAGTGATTAAACGCCTGGCCTAGAACTTTTTCCCTTTGTTCGGAATTAAGTTCGTTAAGCACATTTGAAATTAACACCACATCAAACATCTGTTCCTCCAATTCAATTCCCCTCACCACATCTGCTTTTTTCCACATAACTGATATGGGGAGATTAAGATTGTTAAGAATTTTCTTGCCAATGGTGATAACGTGAGGATTTTCGTCAACACACGTTACCTGCGTAATACTGGGAAATTTTGCGTTAACAGCCCACACACCAGCTCCTGATCCACTGCCAATATCAAGCATGGTTTTTGGTATCCACGAAGGTACTACTTCAGAAACAGCAGAAAAAGCTCCCAAAATTTGCGCATATGTAGCTGGAACCCGAAGAGCCAAATATGTAAGCGCATCGGTATAATCATTTAGAAAAGGTTCTCCTTGATTCTTTCCTTGACCCATATATCGCTCATGGAGCAACTGTGCCCTTTTCAACCACTCATCATTTCGCTCTGCGCGCAACATGTCACCGATAACTCTTTCTATATCCAAAGGAAATGAAATAATTGTGTCTATCATGGGTAGAGTATATCAAATTTTCCCTCCTTGCATTTCTTCTTCAGGCTTGATACACTTTACCTTCTTCTAAATCCCAAAAGCTTGTTCTACAAAAAAGTCGGGTAAGCTCAACCAGGCGGTACTTAGAAGTTATATTATGGGCAAAAAAGAGTCTGGTAATTATCATTCTACTCTTACAGGACATCCCGAGCATCCTGGGGGAATAATTCGCGTAACAAAGCTTCATGATGGAAAACCTTTGCCAATCGAAGTGATTCGAAGCCTTTGTCTTAATACAGACGAACACGATATGATTGGGCCCGCAGGTCATTCAGGCGAGAAAACAGCACAAGTTCTTGAAGCACTAAGGAAACGTCGTGTTCCTGAAGCAATTATTAATAATGTACAGATAAATGGCTATCGAACATTCGCAAGAGGTGTTGTGCATGATGGACAATCTTTCCTTGCTATCATCGAACAACATCCTGCAACGGACAGGGTCGCACATACTATTACTATTGCGCCCACAAACCACGAACCGCTCCGAACCACACCAGCTAGATAGATGGTGTATACTATCTCTGTGAATCAGAAAACCCTCCTCTATGTTGTATTTCTCCAATCGCTTATCGCAACGCTTATTAGCCTTTACTATAGTGAGGTTCTACATTTTGCCCCCTGCGCTCTCTGCTGGTACCAAAGAATTCTTATGTACCCCCTGATTCTTTCCTCTGCGGTTGCTATCATCAGGAAAGATAAACTCGCGCATTGGTACATACTCCCTCCTGCTATTATTGGCTTTTTTATCGCCCTCTATCATACACTCCTGCAAACAGGCATACTCTCAGAAATAGCCATACCATGCGCAATTGGTGTTTCATGTATAACTAAAAATGTTGGATATTTTGGATTTATCACTATTCCCGTTATGTCTCTTGCCTCTTTTACTGTTATAATTATTTCTATGTATTTATTTAAAAAATGTCTAAAAAATCATGAATGATACAAAAGTAATCGGTATTATCATTATCATAACTATTTTGATTTTTGGCGGTGGAATTTTTATGCTCAGCAAGAATACTCCGGTAACAACGCGAGGCAATACTGTTTCTTCAAAAACGGAATTGGTAAAACCCAATACGCTTGTTCGCAAGGCTCCGCAGGAAAAAGTTACCGTTGTTGAGTTTGGAGATTTTCAATGTCCTGCTTGCGCATCAGCTGAGGTACTCGTAGAAACACTTCTTCAAAAATATCCAAAAACAGTAACTGTTGCGTTTCGGCACTTTCCGCTTCCACAACACAAAAACGCAGTCATTAGCGCATACGCTGCTGAGGCTGCAAACGCCCAGGGAAAGTTTTGGGAAATGGTGAAGCTTTTATATGACAACCAAACCGCATGGTCAGAAAGCGGTGATCCCACTGCTCAGTTTGTGCAATACGCAAAGCAACTGAATCTGAATGTCGAAGAATTTACCGCCTCAATCCAAAATAAAACATTTTCTACGAAAGTCGAAGAAGATTTACAAGATGGAATTTCACTCGGCGTCAACTCTACCCCCACTTTTTATGTAAATGGCAGAAAAATAGAAACACAAAACCTTCTTAGGGTCGTAGAAGAAGATCTCCTGTAACCGAGATTTTACGAGCTATGTTTTCGATGATTTGAATAAACAGTAATCGGAATTATTGTTAATAGAGCCACGAGGCTTGATAAGTAAAACACACTTGTTATACCAAGACTTCCTACAAGTATTCCAAAAATCAATCTACTTGCCATAGACGAAGAATTTACCGCAAAAGAATAGAAACCATACGCCCTATTAAGTTTTCTCTTTTCATCTACGGCTTCTGCTACCATTGCACGAATAATAGGAGACGTTCCTCTTGTAAAAATTCCAAGCAAAAAAAGAATTATTGCAATAATAAAAATATTATGTGCAAAAATTATTCCTCCTATTAAAAATGCCATGCACACTTGAGCAAGAACTAAAATCTTTTCCGCACCATATCTATCTGCCAATCGACCCAAAAGTAGCCTACCTGAAAAGTAACCAAGAAAAAATAATGAAGAAAGTAAGCCGATTGTTGAAAGAAAAATTCCTCTTGGAACAAGGAGTAATGGAATAAAAATATATAATGAGGCACTGGAAAACCCATCAAAAATTCCCGTAATTACCGACAAAACATATCTTTTTTCTTTAAGCAAGGATAGTATTTTTATTTTTTCAAGATTTTCTTCTGAAGAAAGGGCTTCATGCATATCCCTATTTCTCTTTATTCTGCTTATGAATATCAGGAGTAAAATTAATGCACTCACCGCATAAAACAAGGAGGTTCTTGCAGTACTAAAAAGTCCTACAAGAATAATTGTTACAGAAGAAAACAGTACTCTTCCTAGGTCAGTATAGGCACTAAAATTCCCCATCTCTGTAGATCTATTCTTGTCTGAAATTTTCACAACAAATGAATTAGCAATAGGAATAAAGACTCCTGATCCGATTCCTGCAAGAGCATATGCAAAGAATAAGATTTCTACATTTGGCAATATACCAAGACTTAACCAGGCGGTAGCATACATACCTATTCCAAGTGCTAAAATATTTTTACCGCCGAATTTTTCTGCTAAATGTCCTGTTTGTAAATTACTTATTATTTGAAAGGACGACATTGTCGCGCCTAATAAACCGACTTGAAAAACAGTAATGATTCCTTGCGTTTGGAAAACGGGAAGCAATAACAAAATACCAACTTCTAAACCCTTTATGAAAAAAGAAATAGTATATAAAAGTTTTTTATTCATTTAAAAACTGATTCTGTGCATCAGAAACATTCATTGGGAAACATTGCTTTTTCCATTGGCTTATTGTAGCATGTTGACTTATGCGAATCTTAACAGTTGGATTTATTGGTCTCGGGCTCATGGGCTCTCCAATGGCCAAAAATATACTTAAAAAAGGTTTTCCTCTGATCGTCTATAATCGAACTGCCGAAAAAACCAAAGATTTGCAAAAATTGGGCGCAAAAGTCGCACGAACGCCTTTTGAAGTCGCACAGAATAGCGATGTAGTTATTACTATGGTTACCGCTGGAAAAGATGTAGAAGAGGTGTTATTTGGAAAAAATGGCGTAGCAAATAAAAATAAAAACCAACTTATCGTTATAGACATGAGCACTATTGGAAAAACCTCTGCTCTTGAAATTTCCAAAAAATTAAAAAAGCGGCGGATAGATTTTATTGACGCACCAGTCACAGGAAGCACCCCAAAAGCCATATCTGGAGAGCTTACAATTTTTATCGGTGGAGAAAAAAATATATATGAAAAAATGAAACCAGTTTTGTCCGCGATGGGAACCAACCTGTGTTATATGGGAAAGGTGGGTAATGGGCAAGCGATGAAACTAATCAATAATCACCTCGTAGCATCCACCATCACCGCCCTCGCTGAGGGAATTATTTTGGGAGAAATTATGGGGCTTTCCAAAAAAGATGTAGGGAAAACTTTGGAAACTGTGCCTGCAGTATCAACTTTTATGAAACTTAAACTTCCTAATTTCATCGCCAATTCTTTCCCACTCTTATTCTCTGCCAACAACATGAAAAAAGACTTAACCCTTGCGCTTTTGGAGGCAAAGAAAGGCAAACGCAATTTGCCAATACTTACCGCCATAGAGCTTCTTTATCAAAAAGCCCTTCAGCAAGACTTAGGAAATAAGGATATGTCCACGATTATAAAAGTGATCAAATAAACCCCATCTTCCTCTTGACAGAGCAATTCTTTTGTGAACACAATGGATATATGGCAAAAGCAAAGAAAAAAAGAAGTGTAAAAAGGCGCGTGTCCGGAAAAAGTCTTTTTGACCAGCATCCAAATCTTCGAATGCTTCTATACATGTTTATCCTTGCGGTTATCCTCTGGGTTTTGTCCTACCAAATGTTCTCTTAATACGATTTCACGCTAGGCGTAATGTATACGCTTTAAAAAGCGTTGCATATCTTTTACAATATCTCCTGGATTATTCACAATAAGCATATGCGCTCCTCCATCAATATATTCTATCTGCGCATCTTTTATCCTACCTGCTAATTCTTTTTCTGCTTCTGGAGGAAAAATAAGATCATCGGTACCCGACAAGACAAGGGTTGGTACCATAATTTTTTTCAGAAGACTTTCTAGGTCTATTTGCATAATCTCCTGCGAAACCATGAGATAACTCCGTAAAGACGTATGAAGCACGTCAGACAAAATTCTTCTGGCAGAAAAATCAGAGGTACCATAAAACTTTGCGGTATTTACGTGCTCTGACTTATAGGCAGTTGGCGAATGTCTAATCAAATAAGAAACAATACTATTTACAATTCTGTGGTCTGCTTTATTTTCTGCAAAATAAGGACGTTTATAGCTAGTATCTATAAGAACAAGCGCCTTTGCGGTGGTAGGATGACTTGCTTCTATATGAAGCGAGACCATCGCGCCAAAACAATGACCTATTAACACGACTTTTTCTTTTTGCTCTGCGGTAAGTACTGCCAAAATATCTTTGGTGAAATTATCAATGTGATAACCTCCTTCATCTCGCGGTCTTCCTGATAGCCCATGGCCCCTTAGATCAACTGCGATACTTGGATAACCAAAAGTATACAATTCTTCTCGTTCTTTCTGCCAAGAGCCCCCATCTCCTCCTAATCCATGAAGGAAAACTAAGCACGTGTTGACTCCGTCTTTTTCTACTACGTTATAAAAAATCTTTGTTCCATCAAAGGAAACCACTTCTTTATCTACAAAATCAGAACTTTTTCCCATATCATCATTGTACTACGTTTTTACCTATTTCTTTACACCTCTTCTGCGCTATGGTATGCTAATAATATAAAAAATAATGTTACTATAGGAATAATTATTCTCCTCGTCATAATCGGGGGATTATTTGTTCTCACACAATCATCTACTCCTGCTCCCATCCCAACCCCTACTGCAATAACAAGTGCCACCGTGAAAGAAGTAATTATTACTGCATCAAATTTTTCATATAATGTTACCAACATAATAGCAAAAAAAGGGGACACCGTCCGAATAACCCTGAACAACACGCAAGGAGTGCACGATTTAATTATAGAGGGCTATAATCTCGCAACTAAAGAGTTGACTGTGGGTCAAAAAGAAACCATTGAATTCGTAGCAAGCAAGATAGGAGAATTTGAATACTACTGTTCAATAGGAGATCATCGACAAATGGGGATGATAGGTACACTCACCGTAAAATAATTATGTGCTATAACTGCGGATGTTCACTTCCTGAAGATGACATGGGTCATCCAGACAACATTACCAACACGACGTTTTTTGCTGTTGGCGCGTCGCTTGGAAAATCTCAAAAAGAAATACAAGAAGATATGCTTTCATGGCTTTCGGGTGGAGACATTGCAGAAAATGAAAAAGAAGCGTTTCATGCAATTTTTGAAAAATCCGCTAAAGCATGGGGGCAAAGTATAGATGAAGCGAAAAAAAATACGCTTTTATTATTAAAGAATCAATTAGGAAAATAATCCTCATGAAGAATTTGTTCTCCAACATCAGATTTTATATCTTACTCTTTAGTGTTGCTCTTTCCATTGGTACCCTAATAACTTCTTCAACCCCATACCAACTCACGCAAGTATTTGCTTTTTTGGCAGTAGGATTTTTGTACTTTGCGCTTCTTATTGGCCCAACCACATATATCTTTACATGGCTTCCATTTCGAGGACAAATGATTAAAGCAAGAAGAGCAATTGGAGTATCTGCTTTTTATTTTGCGTTTCTGCACATGCTTTCTGCGCTTAATTACTTAGGGGGAATTACTACAATCCTATCGCTTCCGCTCCAACAACAAATTCCCTTCATGTTCGGCTCTATAGCTCTGGACATACTTTTTCTCATGGCAATTACTTCTTCCGATAAAGCAGTTCGTATCCTGACTTTTCCCAAATGGAAATTGCTCCATCGATTTGTATATCTTGCCCAAATACTCATTACTTTACACGTTTTTCTCGTTGGTAAAGACTTTGCTCACAAATTTTCTCCTATTCCTATTCTCGCCTACGTCGCCATACTTCTACTGACAACGCTTCAAGTTCTCGCATTTTTCAAGCATAAACAACAACAGGTTCCTCATGCTCAGACTTGACTTACTCACGAAAAAACTTCATGATAGACATACTTCTTATGTTTTTTTCAAAAAAACCGACCATTTTATTTCTACAAAACAATCGCTTATCTTTATATTCGAAAACATATCCCGAAGGAGCGCTCTTTGAATTTTCAGAAAAAGCTACAAAGAATTTAACCATATCAGGCACAGAAAAACTCCTGGAGCACCTTGAAACATTCATGGCAGAACGCAACATTATTCCAGGTCAATACATTCTCGTTATTGGGGAAGAGATATTTCACCAAAAGAAAATAATGTCTACTGAAAAAGAAGAGCAACAAAAAGAAATCGCGCAATTACTCAAAGATTCAAATATCACGTCAGAACATCAGCTCAAAGAAACATTTGAGCTTGAAGGATCTATCTATACAATTGTAACTAATAAAGATTTTCTTGAAAAAATCGTTACAATTCTTCAAAAATTAGAATGGGAAACAGTATCTGTTGTTCCCGTTTCTGTTTTTCGTGATATTGCAAATTCTAAAATAAAAAAGGATGGATTAAGTAAAAAAGAGGTTCAAGAAATATCAAACAATACTAAATTAGTAAAAGCAGCCAATATCCTCCCTCCTATTGTTATTTCCAAACCCGAAACTACAGAAAAAGAAGTCCTCGCAAAAGAAACCACAGATGAAAAAGAGTCAAATGAAGTACCAATGTCCAAGATAAATAAAAAAATAATTCTGGTGGTCTTAATCATTTGTCTTTTCGGAGTTGGAGCCCTTCTGGTAGCTCAAAATTCCAGCAGTATTCCATTTCTTACAAAACCAGAACCAACTCTTATACCTTCTCCTACTACAGCTCCCACACCAACTGAAGTACCCTCTCTTGATAAGAAAGAGATTAAAATAAGAATTCAAAACGGTACTGGAATAGTAGGACAAGCAAGTAAGATAAAAACAATTTTTGA
>CAYICR010000028.1:7952-9128 GCA_964361925.1 uncultured Gammaproteobacteria bacterium | reverse complement strand
CCCCATGCCCCTTCTGATATAATACATTCATGGTTATTGATGCACACGCGCATATTGGAAAAGTGAATGGGACGGTGTATACTGTCAAAGATTTGGTTGCCTCAATGGATAAAGCGGGGATTGATACCTCCTTACTTATTACCAACAAACGACTTTCAAATGAGGGCGCGAGTATGGAAGAGGGGATAGAGATTAACAAGAAATATCCGCAGATAAAAATAATTGGAAACGTAGACTTTGCGATTCTGAACGAGGCGCAAATTGAGAAAATAAAGAAGTATTTATCTACAAAGAAAATTGTTGGCGTGAAATTTTATCTCGGCTATGAATCTTTTTATGCCAATGACCTAAAATTACATTCAATTTATGAATTTTGCCAAAAAAATAACTTTCCTGTTGTGTATCACACGGGAGTTCTGGAATCAAGCTTTGCGGGGTTGTTAAAATATTCTCATCCGTTAACTATTGATGAGGTAGCCACACAATTTCCAAATCTAAAAATTGTTATAGCTCATTTTGGAAATCCCTGGATTATGGATGCGGCAGCAGTAGTGGCAAAAAATAAAAATGTATATGTAGATTTATCAGGTTATTTTACTGAATATGTATCTATTTCAAAAGAAGAAGTAGATTTATTTGTGAGTCAGGTAACAGAATTTAAATCATTTGTCGGTAGTTTTCAAAAATGTCTTTTTGGGACCGACTGGCCTTTGTATGATCAAAAAGAATATTTGGACGCGGTAAACCAACTTCCGATGACCCCAAAAGAGCGCGATCTGGTTCTCTCCCAAAACGCAGTTAAGATTTATAATCTATGAAATATAAGGCGCTTATGTTGGACGTGGACGGAACCCTTATTCCGTATGAGTATGATGCTTTGCCGTCAAATAGGGTAGCGGATGCGATAAAAAAAGCTAAGAAGAAAGTGATCGTTTGCCTGGTAACAGGTCGCTCCTATGGACCCCAGCTTGAAAAAATACTTAAAAAATTAGAAATGTCAGATGGATATGTAGTTTCAGATACCGGAGGACATGTGGTAAATTTAGCAACAAAAAAGGAATTGTACGACCAGCCTATTAACTCTGAAGATCTGCAAAAAATCACCGAAATACTTTTTCGTCACCACATATTGTTTTATGCGAAAAAACAGCTTCATGAAGACAGATATGCGCGTTA
>CAYICR010000028.1:2147-7852 GCA_964361925.1 uncultured Gammaproteobacteria bacterium | reverse complement strand
ATGAATTAAAAGCAATTGCGGATTATGTAGCGCCGTCTGTTCTGCAAGATGGGGTGGCGGATGTGATAGACAAATATATCCTTTCATAATATGATAGATACATGGGTATAAAGCCTCTTAAAATAGATATTCTTCCAAACGCTCCATCTATAAAAAAACTTATTGGTCCCAGCTTCATCCTTTTGGGTCTTGGCCTTGGAAGTGGGGAAATAATTCTTTGGCCGTATCTAACTTCTCATTATGGCATGGGAATTATTTGGGGAGCTATCATAGGAATAACTTTTCAGTTTTTTATGAACATGGAAATCGAACGCTATGCCCTGATTAATGGAGAGAGTGTTTTTGTAGGATTATCCCGCAGGATTCGCGGAATTTCTTTTTGGTTCCTGCTTTCTTCTTTTGTCCCATGGATTTGGCCGGGAATTATAGCCTCGTCTGCCAAAATTTTTGGTGCTGTTTTTGGTCTGGAAGACACAAAGTTGCTGGGAATTTTTTTGTTGCTCACCATTGGTGTTCTTTTAACGCTCGGTCCGATTCTTTATAGAACAGTTGAGACTTTTCAAAAAATTTTAATTGGTATAGCAGTTCCGACTATATGCGTACTTAGTGTTATTTTGGCAAAGCAGTTTCATTGGCACGCATTGGCAAAAGGAGTAGTAGGGGTTGGAGAAAGCTATTCTTTCTTACCTGAAGGCATCGTGCTTGCTTCTTTTTTGGCTGCATTTGCGTATTCCGGGGCAGGAGGAAATCTAAATCTGGCCCAATCATTTTATATAAAAGAAAAAGGTTTTGGTATGGGAAAATACGCAGGTCGTATCACAAGTCTTTTGACTGGAAAAAAAGAAGACGTTTCATTAACCGGTACAACATTCCAGGTAAATCAACAGTCGGTAAAAACATTTAATGTATGGTGGAGAAATATAAACGTAGAACATTTTATTGTTTTTTGGCTTACTGGATCTATTACCATTTTGCTTTTGGCTATTTTGTCTTTTGCAACAACATATGGTACATCTGCAGGCATCACGCAAGATATTAGTTTTGTGATGTATGAAGCAAAAGTGATTGGAGAAAGAATTTTTCCTTTTGCCGGGGTATTTTTTCTTCTTATAGCTGGTTCTACTCTATATGGAACACAATTAACGGTATTTGATGCAACAAGTAGAATTTTGGTAGAAAATTTGTTACTCAGTGTACCGAAAAAACTTTCTGAGAAACATATCCCCAGGTTGTATTATATGGTATTGTGGATTCAAATTCTTGCAGGAGTTGGAGTATTTCTGTTTGGATTTAGCGAACCTTTGCAACTTTTGGTTCTCGCGGCAGTTCTCAATGCTTTTGCGATGTTTGTACATGTGGGTCTAACGCTGTTTTTAAATCTTACCTCTCTGCGGGTAGAGTTGCGACCGAATATATATAGAATATCCATTATGGTATTGGCATTTTTAGTATACGGTGGGTTTAGTATATATATTTTGGTAGACAGATTGTCAAAATTTCTTTAAATACGACCGCGCTTGAATATAGCTTCGGTTTTCTTTACAATAGAAAGCATGGCAAAGAATTTTAAAGATGTTTCTCCAAAAGTAGATTTTCCAAAGCTGGAAGAAGAAATTTTGAAGTTTTGGAAAGAGCACAAAATTTTTGAAAAAAGCGTAGAAAAAGAGGCTCCAAAAGGCGATTGGACATTTCTCGATGGTCCTCCGTTTATTACTGGTATGCCCCATTATGGATCGCTTCTTTCCTCTCTCCCAAAAGATGTTTTTCCTCGGTTTTGGACGATGAAGGGATATAGGGTGAGAAGAGTATGGGGCTGGGATTGTCATGGATTACCCGCGGAAAATAAAGTAGAAGTAAAGCTTGGTTTAACAAGCAAAAAAGAAATCGAGGAGAAAGTTGGCGTGAAGAAATTTATAGATGAGTGCAAGCTCTACGTGGGTGAGGTGTCTGCGGAATGGGAGTGGTACGTAGATCATATAGGGAGATGGGTAGACTTCAGAAATGCATACAGAACCATGGATATGCCTTACATGGAATCGGTGATGTGGGTTTTTGGGCAAATGTATGACAAGGGATTTATTTATAAGGGTTTGAGAGTGTCCCTGTATTGTCCGCATTGTTCTACTCCTATTTCTAATTTTGAAGTAGCGATGGACGCAGATAATTACAAGGAAATCACCGATCCCGCTACAACGTATAAGTATAAATTGGTTGGAGAAGAAAATACATTTATTTTGGCGTGGTCTACTACTCCGTGGAATAAAATAGTAACTCCCGCTTTGGCGGTTAATCCAAAACTTGCATATATTAAGGTTAAGCAAAAGGGTGAATATTATATCTTGGCTGAGTCAACCATTAAGATGCTTGAAGGAGAATATGAAGTTATTGAAAAGATAAAAGGAGATGTCTTAATAGGCAAGAAATTTGAACCGCATTATGATTATTATCAAATTGCAGAAGGTGAAAAGGTATTTGAAATTATCGGAGGAGATTTTGTAACTGCGGACGAAGGAACTGGGGTAGTGACTATCGCTGCATATGGGCAGGAAGATTTGATTGTCATGAAAAAAGAAAATGTGCACATTGAAATGCATTTGGATGAAGAAGGGACGATAAAAGCCGATGTGCCAAAGTTTGGTGGTAATTATTATCTGAAAGCGAACAAGTTGGTAAATCAGGATTTAACAGAAAGAGGGCTGGTTTACAAAGAATATGAATACGCGCATAAAGTACCGCTTTGTTGGAGGTGTCATACGCGCCTTTATTATAGTCCGCAAGATGCATGGTATGTCGATATTCAGAAACTGAAACCACTTCTTACGAAAACTAACGAGGATGTAAATTGGTTTCCAAAGCATTTTAAGCAAGGCAGGTTTTTGAAAAGCTTGGAGAACGCGCCTGATTGGAATATCTCAAGAAGCCGATATTGGGGAAGTCCTGTTCCTGTATGGGAATGTGAATGCGGGGAGAGGTTTGTTCCTAGATCAATTGCAGAGCTTGAAGAAGCGTCTGGTCAGAAAATTACAGATTTACACAAGCCTGAGATAGATGAGGTTTTGGTAGTTTGTAAAAAATGCGGGAAAAAAGTAAAGCGGGTTACTGAGGTGTTAGACAGTTGGATAGAAGCAGGGAGCGCCTCATTTGCGGAGCGGCATTTCCCGTTTAACCCTTCGACAGGCTCAGGGCAAGCCCAAAAGCTTGAAGAATTTTTTCCGCCTGATTTTATTGCTGAATATACCGGGCAAATACGCGCGTGGTTTTATGTGTTGCATGTAATAGGTGGCGCCCTATTTGATTCGATGGCTTTTAAGAATGTGTTGGTTGAAGGGGTAATTTTGGGTACTGATGGCAGAAAGATGAGCAAGAATTACGGAAATTACCCGGACCCCAAAGAAATGATTGGCAAGTATGGAGGAGACGCGCTTCGTTTGTACCTACTTGGAAGTCCGGTGATGAACGGAGAAGATATTTTAATTTCTGAAGACCAATATCGTCAACAAGTTAAAGGTACACTTTTGATTCTTTGGAATGTGTATAGTTTTTTCGTAACGTACGCAAATATTGACGAATTTCAGCCAAAGGCTGATCCGCCTTTGGCGGACAAAGTTTCGGAGAACGTTTTGGATCAATGGATAGTTTCTAAACTAACGACTCTTGCAAATAATCTTACAACGTCTTACGATCAGTTTAATACTATCGAGGTAGTGTCTGATGTTTCGGAGTTTGTGAACATTTTGTCTACGTGGTATGTGAGAAGAAGTAGGGATAGGATAGGTTCGGGGGCTTTGGATCAAAAAGATAAAGACGATACATACACAACGCTTTGGTTTGTTCTGACAACTTTTTCAAAGCTACTCGCTCCTTTGGCTCCATTTATTTCAGAAGAAATGTATAAAAATTTAGTACCAAGCAGTGAATCAGTTCATTTAGAAGACTGGCCAAAACTGGATGATGGTTGGATTAATCAAGAACTTGAAGATCAGATGAGGGCAGGAATAGACTTATCTTCTGCAATTCATGGATTTAGAAAAGATTCTGGAGTAAAAGTAAAAATTCCGTTTAAAAAATTGACCTATAAGGGGCCAAAACAACTTTTGGAATCTGTTTTATCAATAGTATTAGATGAGGTAAATGTCGTAAGTTTGGTATATGGTGGTGAAGATCAAATTTATACTATCACTGGAAACGCAAGTGAGGAGAATCAAGATTTGGTCGCAGGAAGGGCGCGGGAAATTATTCGTCAAATTCAACAAGAGCGAAAAGCTTTGGGAACCACATATGACGAATTAGTGGATGTAGAAATTCCTGATTGGCCAGCTGATTTTGAGGAAGAAATAAAGAGAAAAACATTAATTCGTAACATATCCAGGGGAGATTTGCTGCGCATTTTGAAAATATGAGCCGGTCCTCAATTTTTTCTTCTTTTGATTTTCAATTACTTATCCCTGTTTTTATTTTGGTACTCGTAAGTCTTACCACTCTTTTTTCGATTCAACCTGAGTTTTTTCGTAATCAACTCGGATATCTGGTGATTTCACTTGTGGCGTATGTGCTTTTTTCACAAGTTCATTATAAAGTTGCGCAGTTATATGGGTATCAGATATATGTGATTTCGATTGTTCTTCTTCTGCTGGCAATAATAATAGGTATTGAGAGTAGGGGGGCGACGCGTTGGTTGGATGTGTTTGGGATTCGGATACAGTTTTCAGAAATTTTAAAGCCGTTTTTGGCAATTTCTCTTGCTACTTATTTATCTCATCACGAGAAGTCATTTCGTACGTTTTTTATGGCTTTCCTTTTTCTTTCTCCGATTGCTTTTATTATTTTTAAACAACCCGATTTAGGAAGTGCTCTTATCTATGCGCTAGTTGTGGCTTTTACCTTGATGGTTGCAGGTTTTTCTCTATGGTGGTTTGTGGGAGGATCTTTGGTAAGTCTAGGACTGATTCCTGTTTTTTGGAAGTTTCTTCATGGATATCAAAAGGATCGGGTTTTGGCGTTTTTTAATCCTGCAATTGATCCTTTGGGAACTTCTTATAATGCGCTTCAGTCAATTATCGCGGTGGGTTCGGGGATGTTTTTGGGCAAAGGAATGAGTGAGCGAACCCAATCTGCTCTTAGTTTTCTTCCAGAACATCATACAGATTTTATTTTTGCAACCATTTCAGAGGGGTTGGGGTTTGTTGGTTCCTTGGGAATTATTGTAGTTTTTGGATTTTTACTTTATAGAATTTATGCAATAAGCGCAGAGGCTGACGACGTGTTTTGCAAACTGTATGCAAGTGCGGTTTTTGGATTTATCTTTATCCAGTTTTTTATAAATGTGGGTATGAATATAGGTATAGTGCCCGTGGTAGGGATCACTCTTCCGTTTGTTTCTTACGGGGGAAGTTCATTGCTTTCTAATTTCATCATGCTTGGATTTATCACGTCGGTTCGCAATTTCTCCAAAAAGACAGATGTCTTCCAAATTAGATAAATTTTTGCTATAATACCAAGACATATGAAATACGCGGTAGTAAAAGCAGGCGGTAGGCAATATAAAGTGTCAGAAGGAGACACGATTGAAATAGATTTGCAAAAGGGCGCAGAAGCTAATTCTCAGTTCACTTTTTCCGAAGTTTTGCTTTTTGTGTCTGATACCCAAACCATTATCGGAACTCCTACTATTCCAAATTTTTCAGTAGTTGGAAAAGTTTTTGGAG
>CAYICR010000028.1:0-2047 GCA_964361925.1 uncultured Gammaproteobacteria bacterium | reverse complement strand
ACCCCAAGGAAGAAAAAGCAAGTCTAAAATTACTCTTGACATCTGTGAAAAGTCGGGATACAATAGGTTAGTTTTCACACTACGCTATGGCGCATACAAAAGCACAAGGAGCAGTAAAGGGAAACAGGGATTCAATTGCAAAGCGATTGGGCGTGAAGTTGTATGGTGGTGAAAAAGCAAAGGCGGGAAGTATAATCGTAAGACAAAAAGGAACCAAAATTTCTGCGGGTAAAGGAATTGAGATGGGAAAAGATTTTACATTATTTGCGATACGAGAAGGTCTAGTTCACTTCAAGACGTTATTTGGTAAAAAAGTAGTAGAAATTATCTAATGGATACAGAAGAAAGAATATACGAGCTTGAAGTAAACATGCTTCAGCCCAATCCGCTTCAACCCCGAGGTATTATCACTCCGGAATCTCTTGCTGACTTGGCAGAATCTATTCGTGAACAAGGAATACTGGAGCCTATCGTAGTTGCCAAAACGCCTGCTGGGTATCAAATTATCGCAGGGGAGAGAAGATGGCGTGCGGCACGAGTGTTGGGTTTGGAGAAAGTGCCGGTTGTAGTGAAGGAAACGACTCCTCAGGGGATGTTGGAAATGTCAATTGTGGAGAACGTACAGAGAGAAGAATTAAATCCGATTGAGCGCGCCTTGGCATATAAAAGACTTATTGATGAATTCGGACTTGGCACCAATGAGGTAGCAAAGCGTGTAGGAAAGAGCGCGCCAACTGTTTCCAATACCATGCGTTTACTCACGCTTCCTGACGCAATCAAGGATGCGTTAGTTGCGGGAGTAATCTCTGAGGGACATGTAAGACCCCTTATTTCAATTGGTGACCCAAAGCTTATGCTGGAATTGTTCAAGAGAATTTTGCGTGAGAATAGTACGGTTCGCCAAACAGAAGAAGCAGCCAGGCAAGTAAAAGGAGAGGTAGAAAAAAAGGAACCTCGAACAAAAAAGGATAAAATTTATGTTCCAGAACTTGACGAGATGGCTCGGCAAATTGGAGAAAAGCATGATTTATCAGATGTAAAAATTTATCAATCAGGAAAACTTGCGCGTCTGGTGTTGGTGATGAAGGGCGATGTGAATGTTACGAGTCCAAAAATAAAACAGCTTACTGACCTCCTCACTCAGATAAGCACTACTGAATAACAAGCTCCACATTTTTTGCTGTTCTTGCATTTGCAATAGGCCAGTACACGAACATAGATTTTCCTTCTATAAGAGATTTATCTACAAATCCCCATTCTCTTGAATCAGCGCTTCCCGATCTGTTATCTCCTGCTACAAAATAATTATCTTGCGGAACAATAGTAGATTGTCCCTCTCTGAGAAATGTTCCCCCGCTGGTTATGACTTCGGGCTGCAAATAGGCAGATTCGTCAATGGGACGATTATTTACCCAAAAATGATTATTATTAAGAGAAACGTTATCGCCGGGGATTCCAATAATTCTTTTTATATACGCCTTTTCTTTATCACGAGGTGCCTTGAAAACAACGATATCTCCTCGCGCAGGCTTTTCAAAACGATAGGTAATGACGTTGGTGAGTACAAATTCCTTGTGTACAAAATTAGGATACATAGAGGATCCGTCTATTTGAAATGGACGAAAAAGAAATTGGTAAATTACAATAAAAATTGCGGCTGCGATAAGGATGGTTTGGATTATATCAACGAGAATATTTAGGGGAGTTGTTTTTGGTTCCATAACAGTTATTGTTTCAGAGCTTAGGTATCTTTGTCAACCTTCTGATTTTATGCTACTATTATACCCAGAAAAGGATCCGTGGTTCAGTGGTAGAACGTTCGCTTCACATGCGAAAGGTCCCCCGTTCGAATCGGGGCGGGTCCACTTGGAGGCCACAACGCGTATGAACGTCCTGTTCTTTACACGGCTTTTTTATCCCCATATAGGCGGAGTGGAAACTCATGTGCAGCGCTTGTCTCAACAGTTAATCGCAAGGGGTCATCGCGTGGTGATAGTCACCGAAAGTTTTGATAATCTTCCCGGGAAAACAACACATAAAGGGATTG
>CAYICR010000027.1:8511-9181 GCA_964361925.1 uncultured Gammaproteobacteria bacterium | reverse complement strand
AGCTCTAGGGATAACATGCACAAATCTGCACGAGTGGATGCGCCCTCGAGTTATCCCAAACGTAGGAGTTAATATTCGTAAGCTTACCGGACTACCATTTGGGCTAGAAGTAGCCAAGATAATCGCGGCTCACGCTGCTATTTCCAGAAAGTTATTTGATTCTTTTGACCCAGAAATAGAAGAGTATACCATAGATCAGTTGAGAAGGGACATTTCTTCTTGTATGCAATTAATGGATCGAGAAAATATTACAGATCTTAGAATGCTTCATGCCAAAACACAAGAAGATTATCAGGGGTTGCGATTGATGGCGCTTAATCGGAATCAGCCAGTACCACGCACAGCGTTGCAAGATGGAACGCATATGACACCCAAGACTACAGTATTACGACGAAGTGAGACGTTATTTTGAGAAATCCCTCGTTTTTTAATTGATCAAGTGCTTTTGTGAAAAGCGTAGAATCTCCACCGATTGTTGCCTTTAGCTCACTGATTGTTACAGATTTTTTGTCAATTAAAATCTTCAGGATTTTTCCGCGAACCTGGCGAAGAGAGCCTTCGAACTTGGATTGCTTGACATAATGTCTGCTTTTGCGATTGGGGTTCACTTTAGTTTTTCCAAGAAACGCCCCATAATCCATTAAAGCGTAATACCAATCCCTTGGATTTT
>CAYICR010000027.1:0-8501 GCA_964361925.1 uncultured Gammaproteobacteria bacterium | reverse complement strand
GATTTTTTAAGTCCATTGTTTGTTCAACAAGGGGTAGAAGTTCGTTATCGGAAATTGTCATCCTGGCTTGTACAGGATCAGATTCTGGACGCACTCCGTTTGCCAGAATGACGTCTCCGAAGTGGTGGATGAAGACGCGGCGGATATTGGTTTCGATAAAAACATGGGGATTGTTGGTGACGAAAACATATATAGCCCCGGCGGTATTAGGGCCAATTCCCGGTAAACTTTGTAAAATATCTATCGCTATGTAGTGATATATATTTTGCTTATTGTTTTCGTTTTCTTGATGAATTTTTTCTGCAATACTTTTTAAGTATAATGCTCTGCGGTTATATCCCAATCCGCTCCAATACTTGAGAACTTCTGAAAGAGGAGCGGTGGCTAGAGACAAGAAATCTGGAAATCGCCTGATCCACGCCTCGTACTTTGGAATAACTCGATGTGTTTGCGTTTGCTGGAGCATGACTTCTGAGATGAGAATTTTGTAAGGGTCAGTAGTCTCTCTCCAGGGGAAATCTCGTTTGTTATTTTTGTAAAAATCCCAAACTGTTTTTTGAAATTCTTTTGATTTCACTTCTGCTTATTATAGCAAAGAGTTACTCATATCTTAATGCTTGGATTGGGTCGAGTCTGGAGGCTCGGATTGCGGGAGCTACACCGAAAATAATTCCTACCGCAACGGAAAATCCAAAAGAAAGCCCTACAGACCACCACGTGATAGTGGTTTGGATAAAACTGTTTATTACAATTGCTAGACCAATACCTAAGATGATACCCAAAATTCCTCCAATTCCAGACAGGGTGATTGCTTCAATCAAAAATTGGTTCAGGATGTCTTTTGGTTTTGCGCCAAGCGCCTTACGTAAACCAATCTCCCTTGTTCTTTCAGTGACTGACACCAGCATTATATTCATAATGCCAATGCCTCCAACCAAAAGCGAGATAGCTGCGATACCACCCAGTCCAAGAGTGAGTGCGGAAGTAACTTGATTAATAGTAGCGAGTGTTTGACCCTGGTCTGCAACGGTGAAATCATCTTCAGAAAGTCTTTTGGCGAGTATGGAGGTAACTTGTTTTTTTATGTCTGCTACCCGACTTGCCTCCTTGGCGTTAATATAAATGGTGTTAAGGCTGGTGATACCAAATTGTCTTTGGGCGCTGGCTAGCGGAACGATAATTAAGTTGTCTAAATCCTGTCCAAATATAGAACCACGGGAACCAAGAATTCCTACAACCGTGTATCTGAGATTATCTACTTGAATAGATTTACCCAGCGGATCGATGCCGTTGGAGAATAAATTTGTTACCACTGTTGGTCCTATGACTACTACTTTTTTTCCTGAACTTGCTTCACTGGTGTTAAAAAATCTTCCCGCAGTTATTTTGGTTGCTTGTACCACCAAAGGATAATTCGCGTTGGCTCCTACGATAGTTACATTTTTACTGGTTTTATTCAGGTATTTTGTTCTGGTAGTTTTTTGCACTACTGGGGAGACCTGCGTGTCTTCTCCCAATTTATTTTTTATTTGGGTTGCATCTGCGAGGGTTAATCTATTTACCTGTACTCCTCCGGGGCTTCTTCCTCCGCCAATTCTTCCGGGGATGACATAGAGGAGGTTGGAGCCAAGCCCTGCGATTTGACTGGTAATGCTTGTTTTAAGTCCTGAAACTAACGCGGTGAGTAGGATGACTGACAATACGCCAATCATGATGCCAAGCATGGTGAGAAGTGCCCGTACTTTGTTGGCTAGTATGGCGTTAATTGCAACTTTTATGGTTTCTGTGTGGTTCATTGGCTTACACCCCCATCTTTTACAGAAACGATGCGAGTGGCGTTTTTGGCAACGGTGAGTTCGTGGGTAATAAGGATAATAGTTTTTCCATTTTTATGAAGGTTTTTAAATAATTGTATGATTTCTGCTCCTGTTTTACTATCTAAATTTCCTGTTGGTTCATCAGCCAATATAATATCTGGGTTTGTTACCAAAGCGCGGGCTATTGCCACGCGTTGTTGTTGTCCTCCTGAAAGCTGATTGGGTCTTGATCCTAATTTGTCACCAAGCCCTACGTGTTCTAAGGCTTCTTTGGCTCTTTTTTCTCTTTCTGATTTTGGGATTCCTGCATAAATAAGGGGAAGCGCGACATTATCAAGCGCACTTGTTCTATTTAAGAGATTAAAGCTTTGAAATACAAAACCAATTTTTTTATTTCTGATTTGCGCAAGTGAATTTTCATTTAATTCTGCCACATCACGACCATCAAGCTCATAAGAACCAGACGTGGGTCGATCAAGAAGTCCGATTAGGTTCATCAGCGTGGATTTACCGCTTCCAGAGGGTCCGCTTATTGCTACAAATTCACCTTTTTTTATAGATAAGTTTACATTTTTAAGAGCGGTGAACGTGAGTTCATCAGTGATGTGATAAATTTTGTTGATGTGGATAAGTTGTACAAGTGACATTATCTTCTTCTGAATAAACCAAGTATAGGATTTACTGAAGATTGAAGGGTGGGAGTAACTTCTGCGCGATTACTTACGACTTGATCATTTTCATAAAGTCCAGATTTTATTTCCACATCGGATTCGTTTTTAAATCCAGTGGTAACTTTTTGGGCGCGAAATGTAGTGCCGGTTTTTACTAACACGGTGTTGTTTTTGCCAATAGCATCAAGTGGAACGACTAGCACATTCTTTTTTTCAGCCTGTATGATATCCGCTTGACCATTGAGTCCTGTGATAGGTGAAATAGTGGTATCATTCAGCGAAATTTTTACCGTAACCACGGTTGCGCCATTTGAGGTGGTTTTGGTTGAGGGAGTGATTTCTATTACTTTTCCCAGAAATTTCTTTTCTCCATATGCATTCAGAGTTACTTCTGCTTTTTGTCCCACTTCAATTTTGGATATGTCTGCTTCGTCTACGTCGGTTTCAAAAATCATTTCAGAAAAATCTACTACCTGCGCGATTATGTCTGAAGAAGACACGAGCTGTCCGGCTATGGCATCTGCCTTGGTTACGGTGCCACTGATAGGAGAAAATATAAAGTTTTCTGTAAGCGCACGTTTTGCCTCCAGCATACTGTCATATGCATTATCTTGCGCAACCTCGGCTGTCGTGCGGGTTTGTCTTTGGGTGTAGGTTTCGGTATTTTCACTTCCTTTCAAGTCATTTTTTACTTTATCTACAATTGCTCTTTTATCTCGGAGGGTATTTTCTGCTTGACGAAGGGATGTTGCAAGGGCCTCTGTGTCTAAAGACGCGATGGTTTGCCATGCGTAGACAGGATCACCAACTTTTACCCCTAAGTATACTAATTTTCCGCTGGATTTGAAATGTAGATTTATACTTGTCTTTCCGGTGAGTACGCCCGAAGCTGAGATTTCTTGCTTGATATCTTGTTTTTGTACGGTTATAAACTGAGGCACAACTGTCTTTTTGTTGTTATTTGATATGAAGATCCAAAAGAGCATGACGATGGCTATAGCGCCTATAATAATGCGTTTTTTGGTGAAGAATTTTCTATTTATTTTAGGAAACTTAATCACGAAGAATAAGTATATCATATACTATAAGTCATAGCAAGTATACCGCCTTGTTTTTCGTTTGGATTTTTGATATCATTACTCAATCATTCAGATCCTGATATAAAAGTCCTGATTTGAACATGGGTCGGGATCGAGGTTTAAGGACTTTACTTATGAGAGATATTACACTAGAAGAATTATTGGAAGCTGGTTGTCATTTTGGACACCAAGTAACCAGACAAAACCCAAAAGCAAGGGATTATATTTTTGAAGCAAGGGACAATATCCACATTATTGATTTGGCCAAAACCAAAGAAGGACTTGATGAAGCCGCGGAATTTGTAAAAAGTCTTGCCTCCAAAGAAAATAGTACGCTACTTATCGTCGCATCTAAAAAACAAGCAACACAAATGGTAGTTGATGAAGTGGTTAGGGCCCAAGAAGCAGGCGCAGATGGACTTTTTTATGTGAGTAATCGTTGGATTGGCGGTATCTTGACCAACCTTTCTGAGGTTTCCAAGAATTTCAAGAAATTGAAAGATTTGTCTGAGAAGTTGGTAGACGATAACGAAAAATCTAAATATACCAAGAGAGAAGTGGGGGAATGGGAGAAGGAAAGAGTAAAGCTTCTGAGCCTTTATGGGGGCATTTCGCAGATGGGGGCGATGCCTTCTGCAATTTTTGTTGTTGATACACATTTCGAAGATTTAGCAGTGCGAGAGGCTTTGCGAACTAAAGTAACGACTGTTGGTATAACTGACACCAATGCAGATCCCACGATTATTGATTATCCAATTCCAGCCAACGATGACGCAGCAGGATCACTCAGGCTTATCATTACGCACATTATGGATGCATGGATAGAGGGGAAGAAAGCGGGACAAGCTTTACAAGTAGAGAGTGCAAAAGTAGAAGGAGTAGAGAAGGTAGAGAAGGTTGAGAAAGCGCCGAAGAAAGCGAAAGCTGTGAAGGTAGTGAAAGAAAAGAAAGCGAAAAAGTAAATGGAGAACATATGGTAGACATAGAACTTCTTAAAAAACTTCGAAATGAAACCTCTGTATCTCTTGCGGATTGCAGGAAAGCTCTGGAAGAGACAAGTAATGACTATGCAAAAGCCAAGCAATGGCTAGGAAAACATGGATTGGAAAAAGCGGCAAAAAAAGCAGAAAGAGAAGCAAAGCAGGGCATTATCTATTCTTATATTCATGGGGTAGGGCGAGTTGGAACTCTTCTTGAATTAGATTGTGAAACAGATTTTGTTGCCAGAACTGATGATTTCAAAAAGCTCGCGCAAGAAATTTCTATGCAAATATCAGCGATGAGCCCCAAAGATGTTACAGATTTGATGTCACAAGAATATATTCGAGACGCCTCCAAAACAATTGAAGTATTGGTGAAAGAAGTAATTGCCAAATTAGGTGAAAATATCGTCATCAAAAGATTCACCCGCTTTGAAATCGGAGAATAGAGTTGCTTTGAAGCCTTACAATCTGTGATAATGGGTTATATGGATTTAAATGATATCAAACAGCGGATGTACAAAGCTCTTGAGGTTTTGAAGAATGATATGGCTACGATTCGCACTGGTCGGGCGATGCCGTCTTTGGTGGAAACCATTTCAGTCATGGTGTATGGCGGTACGACTCGCATGAAGATTATGGAGTTGGCGACTATTTCTGCATCTGATCCTCAGACACTTCTTCTTACCCCCTTTGATCCTTCTGTTCTTGGTGAAATTCAAAAAGGTATTATGGAGGCAAATGTTGGTTTAACTCCTACAAGTGATGGGAGCAACATTCGTATCGCTATTCCTTCACTTTCACAAGAGAGACGAGAACAACTCATTCATTTGATGAAACAAAAGTTGGAAAACGGTCGGGTTATGGTGCGTCAAGTGCGACATGAGGCGATGCACGAGATAAAAAAATTGGAAGCATCAGAAGATGAGATTAGAAAACTGGAAAAAGAAACGCAGGAGATTACCGATAACGTTATCTTGGAAATTGATTCGTTGGGAAAGAAAAAAGAAGAAGAGCTACTCGTAATTTAGGATTCATAATCTATAATTCAGAATTAATTTTAGAATTTATAATTCTACATTCTTAATTTAATTTTGAATTCTGAAGTCTAAATTCTGAATTTTCAAGAAATATATGATTCTTACCATTCTCATTTTTTTACTCATCCTCTCGGTGCTTGTTCTCATCCACGAAGCTGGGCATTTTTTTGTGGCGAAATTCTTTGGAATAAAAGTAGAGGAATTTGGTTTTGGTTTTCCGCCAAAAGCATTTAGTATCAGAAGGGGAGAAACAGAGTATTCGATAAATTGGCTTCCGATTGGTGGGTTTGTAAAGCTTTACGGTGAAGATGAAGCGGGGGGAGGACAGATAAAAGTGCATAATTCAAAATTCAAAATTCATAATTCAGAATTAAATCGGGCGTTTTTTGCACGTCCTGTTTGGCAACGGGGGTTGGTAGTAGTTGCTGGCGTGGTGATGAACATTTTTTTGGCTGCATTTATATTTTATATTTTCTTGGGAATGTCTGGTTTTATGGTAGAAATTCCCCTTCTTTCTCCTCACACTTTTGTTGGCGTTAATCAAAAAGATTATAATCTTAACCGTGAAGATGTGGTGGTTAGCATGGTTGCCAAAAATTCTCCTGCTGAAAAGGCGGGTATGCAGGGGCCGTTGTTGATAGGAGCGGTCAACGGAAAAACGATTACAGATAGAACTTCATTTATTAAAATTGTTGATGCAAATAAAGGCAAAGCTCTTAGGCTTGATTGGATTGATTTAAAAACTGGCAAGAAAATGACAAGTATCGTTACTCCTCGTCTTAATCCGCCAGAAGGAGAAGGATCGATGGGGGTTGGATTTTTTCCTATTTCTATCTTGCGTTATGAAACCTTTTCTCAAAAACTTTTTTCTGGCTTTTCCCACACAGCCAATATCACGACATATACCGTGAGCATCATGAGTAAGCTTGTGGGATTGTCGGTGGCGCAAAGAAATGCGGGGCCTTTGTCAGAAAGCGTATCTGGTCCGATTGGAATCGGAGTGTTGGTTGGAGAAATTTTGCAACTGCCAACTCTGAAAGAAAAAGTAATGGGTGCGCTTAATCTCGCAGGGCTTCTCAGCGTATCCTTGGCGTTTTTCAATATTCTTCCCATTCCTGCATTGGATGGAGGAAGATTGTTCTTTATTTTGTTTGAAGGAGTTTTTGGGAAAAAAATTAATCAAAAACATGAAAATTTAGCCCATACTATTGGCATGGTTGTGCTTCTTGGACTAATCATTCTAATTACATTCCGCGATATTTTCAGATTTCTCATACCTTAATTTTTCGTATGAAAAAACAGGGACTGGAGGTAATATTGGTTACCGATGCAAGCGAAGGGATCTTGGTTGCAAAAAAGCAGTTATGCGAAAAAGTTACTCCAGAAACCCTCTTGTTTCTTTCAGGGGGCAAAACTCCTCGGGATTTATATATTAAGCTTGCTTGTGAACAGGTAATAAAACCAGGTGTGATTGCGCTTGTGGATGAACGGTATGGGGAACCACTGCATCAAAATAGCAATGAGAGATTGATAAGAGATTGTGGACTAGTCAATGTCGAATCGATTCTTCAACATGGTAAATCCCTTTTTGAAACGGGGGAGCTGTATGATGCAAAAGTACGCAAACTATTTCTTAAGTACGCACATAAAGTTGCAGTGATGGGAATAGGTGTAGATGGGCACACGGCAGGTATACCGGCAAAAAGTCAAAAGATAAAAGTCAAAAGTCAAAAGTATGATTTAGTAATGAATGTGAATAATTTTCCAGGGGAGTTTGGACAGAGAATTACGTTAACATTTCGCGCATTAGAGCAAATGGATTTATTTATTGTTTTGGTTTTTGGCTCTGAAAAGCAGAGCGCTTTGAACGCTATGTTTAGAAAGGGTTCGGAAGAAGAAATACCTGCACGATTTTTTCTTCGGCCCGAAATTGCCAAGAAAACACTTTTAATTACCGATCAGAACGTTTAGAATACAAGGATATATGGATTCTCCTTTTATTATTGTAATTTTTGGCGCGACTGGCGACTTGGCAAGAGCAAAACTATTTCCCTCACTGTTCCAATTGTACAAAAATGGTCAAATTGGTAAGCAATTTTATATCGTTGGGCTTGCTCGCCGTCCGTTCACCGACGAAGAATTCAAAAATGAAATATATCACTCTAATGATACGTATCATCATAGTGAGTGGGAAGAGTTTTCTAAAAATATTTATTATCAACAAGGACTTTTTGGTGAGGAAAAAGGATATGCAGAACTTATTACTCGGCTTAATGGTTTTGATGCGCAAGTTGGAGCGTGCATCACTCGCTTATTTTATTTGGCGACTCCGCCAGATAATTACTCATCAATTCTTAATTATTTACAAAGTACCAAGCTTTCTGAAGGATGTGGTCAGGGATCTTCTCAGTGGACTCGTGTTGCTATAGAGAAGCCGTTTGGAAAAGATTTGATAACTGCGCAAGCATTGGATAAAAGACTTGGAGAAATCTTTCAAGAACAACATATTTTTCGCGTGGATCATTATCTCGGGAAAGAAACTGTGCAAAACATGATAGCGTTTCGTTTTGCCAATGGGATTTTTGAACCAATGTGGAATAGCAAGCACATAGATCATGTGCAGATAACGTTTGCAGAAAAAAAAGGACTTTCACAGCGTGGTAATTTTTTTGATGGCGTAGGAATCTTGAGAGATGTCGCGCAGAATCATCTCATGCAGCTTATTGCAACGGTTGTGATGGAGCAACCCAAAAGTTTTGCCAAAGAAGCGGTGAGAGATGCGAGAGCTACTGCCATAAAAGCAATTCGGAAAATAAATAGTGAGGACGTAGATAAAATGGTAGTACGAGGCCAGTATCAAGGATATCAAAATGAAAAAAATGTAGAACCAACTTCTGATACCGAGACATTCGTA
>CAYICR010000026.1:0-10478 GCA_964361925.1 uncultured Gammaproteobacteria bacterium | reverse complement strand
TTTGTTGCAGATCTTACTGATGCGAGGGGACTGGAAAAAATCTATCAAAAGATTACGGCACTACAGACACTTCTTGTTTCCATTGGTTTTTATTTGGTTGTTGATAGTATACTCACACAAAAATTCGGAAAAAAGTACGAGAGCTTATATCCACCAATTGCGTGGATAACCACGCCTTTTACGTTTTATGTAGTTATCGGACCAGCTCTGTATGTGGCGAGAAAATTTAGGACGTTTCCGATGTTTTCATGGTTTCTGTGGTTCGTGGCTTCTCTTGGAGTGCTGGGTTTGATAGATCAGTTTTTGGTAGATAAGTTTCCTTCATTACTATTGCTTCAAAATATTTTAGCTTTATTTATTTTAATAATACTCGTAGCATCCTTTTTCTTGTTGGCATTTCGATTTGTGAAAGTGAGAACTGAGCATTTTCTTTGGATTTTGCGTAAAGTTACTGCGATTCGTATATCAGTAAGCCTGAGCCAAATACTCGCGGTAGTTCTGATTTTTATGCTGTATTCCGCAAATCTTAAATTTCAGAAACTAAATACAAGACTAGATAATGTTGAAACTCGTTTGGGTGGGGCGAAGAAAATTTTGTGTAATGAGAAAGAATCGATTGATAAAATTCGTAAGTCAGTGGTACGAGTCATTGGCGGAGAAGCCGAGGGATCTGGATTTGCAATCGATTCAGATGGACTGATCTTGACCAACTTTCATGTAATTGAGTTTGAGCCAAGTCCAAAAGTAATTTTTTCTGACAATTCTTTCGAAACTGCAGAAATACTCAGGGGAGATAAAGATGCGGACCTGGCAATTTTAAAAGTTAATGTATCACTTGTTCCTATTACCTGGGGTAAGCCATCGGAGCTTTCTTCTGCCGAAGAATTGCTTGCCATTGGATATCCTTTGGGTGGTGAGCTGGTTGGAGAAGCATCGGTAAATAAAGGATTTTTATCAGGAAGGAGATTTTCCAAAGATGTAGGTATTGAATATTTACAGACAGATGCTACTTTTACGGGAGGCGTCAGCGGTGGTCCTATGATGAATATCTGTGGAGAAGTCGTTGGTATTAATACTGCTGGACTTGCAGGATTAGGACTGGCGATATCAGCAGATTCTATCAGGCAAAAAATGGACATGATGGTTATATCTGATGATGCGACCAGGGATATAAGAAAAATTACCTTTGATGATACGACAAGTGCGGAATTTGCCGTAGCTACTTTTTATAATTACCTTAAAGTGAGAAAGCTGGATAAGGCATTTGAGATATTGTCAGACAATTTCAAGAAGGGACACAGCTATGACTATTGGAAAGGTGGATACCAGTCGTTACTGGACACGACGGTCATCAAAATCGAAGAAGATACAAAGAAAAAGGATCGTATCGACATAAAACTCTCAACCAAAGATATGGTTGATGATGAGATAGTATATAAATATTTTGAGGGGTATTGGGATGTGAGAAAAATTGATGGAAAATGGAGATTGTGGGATCCTGAGATTAAAGAAGTAGAAGATCCAAGCTTTTACTGGTTTTACGAATAGAATTTTTCCATGTCATCCTGAACACATTCGGTTCCCTCAGTGCAGGCTGGATTCAGGATCCACCACGGGGAGATTGCGGGTCGAGCCCGCAATGACAAAGAGGCGAGAGCCCGCAATGACAACAGGAGCGCAATACCTTGATGCAATAATATCGAGTAGGTGCGATTGACAACCGCTTGTAGGTATATTACAATATGCTTGCAATTAATTCCTTAACCGTGGGGTTCCGGATGGTTCCTCTTAAAAGCGACTAAGGTTTTGCGCCTCTAAGATTTATTTATACTTCTATGAAAAAGACTACAAAAAATAAAATAAAAGAAGAAGCTAGAAAAGAAGTATTTTTTATTGCAACTAAGTATCAGAATAACCCCGCAGAGGTTTCTTTTTATACCAAAGATGGAAAAGCTGTTTCGGAAAATAATGTGATAAAAGAAAACACAAAAGAAGGAGTTCGTCTTTCCACAGCAGTTTTTTAATACCCACATGTCTAAGAAAGTTAAGTCTTCTGGTATAAGCTTTGATACTGGTATTCCCTTGATAATTCCCTCTACTCAAGAAGCATTTAAAGATGGCAATAGGTTTTCAAATCTTGTTCGGAAAGAAGAGGGGGAGCAGCTTCAAAAATTCAAAAAAATTTTGGGAGATCAACTGGGAGAAAAACTTAAAAATTTAGAGATTTTCCCCTCACAACACGAAATATTTATATTTATTATGCAATTTTTTAAAGATGAAAAAGAATATAGATTAAGAGATGTAGACAATATGGCAAAGACAATTCTCGATGTTTTAAAAAGTAAGGTTTATCATGATGATGGGCAGGTGAGAACTCTACTTGTTGGAAAAAAAATTCACAATAGGGTGCCTCAGAATTTTGCCTATATTGCGATTACAGAATTGAAAAGCGATAGAGATGTTGATGCTTTAAGAGATTCAGGATTGGAGAGATCTATTACGTTATTTCAGGAGTTAAGAAGCAAAAATATAATTTAATTGGTTGACAAGGTTCTCGCGTAGCTGGTATTCTATATTTGTCCTATGATAGATACTGCCCAAGGGATCCTGCTTTTTGTAGTAGTGGTACTCACTATTCTTTTGGTGGTACTCGGGGTTCAGGTCTTCTTCATCCTCAGGGAGTTTCGCAAGACAGTGAATAAAGCCAACAAAGTTTTGGATGACACTTCGTCTATAACCGGAAGCGTTTCTGGTCCCCTGTCTTCCATTTCTTCTTTTTCCTATCTCTCCACTGGGATGAAAATTGGTTCAGCTTTGTTTAAGTTCCTTAAGAATAAGAAAAATTTCTTTAGAGAACTTACAGACGATGAATAATGGCAATAATCATAATAGTGGTTTTATGGGCGGATTTATATTCGGTGCTCTCTTTGGTGGCATCGTTGTATTTTTGCTTGCGACCAAAAAGGGCAAGAAGCTTTTGAAGATGCTTATAGAGGAAGGGGGAGAGGGAATCTCAGAAATTGAGGAATTTTTAACAGAGGATTTTTTTGAGGGGAAACCAGAACCAGTCGGAAACAATAAAGTAGCCACTTCCGCCGAAGTCCCGCAAAGCGGGACAAAGGAAAAAACAGATAAGGTAGTACCGCATATGATCACGCGACTCGGGACGAGTGGGCGGAGATTTTTCAGAGGAAAGAGACCTTTGTAGCGTTTAGTTGATTAGCGTTTAGCGTTTAGTTTGTAGACCCTTATTTATAGACCGTATTTTCTCGCATTTGCGTTGTGTTCGTCCAGGGTTTTGGCATAGTGATTTTTTCCTGTGGAATCTGAGACATAGAAAAGATAGTCAGTGATTGCAGGTTGTATAACCGCGTTGAGCGCAGAAAGCCCTGGATTGGCAATCGGTGATGGTGGGTAACCCGCATTGCGATAGGTATTGTATCGGGAGTTAATCTTCAGATCGTCAAGACTAAGATGTCTCTTCCACCATGATTTTTCTGATGCTTGATAGCCAAGTACATATTGTACCGTAGCATCTACTTGGAGTGGCATCCCAATTTCAAGTCTGTTAAGAAGTACTGACGCAACCAGTGGTCTGTCTGTCGCAAGCTTTGCTTCTCTTTCTACTAAAGATGCGAGAGTGACAACTTTGCTTTCTGAAAGTTTTGTACGTGGAAGAGTAGTATACTTACTGTTAAAATTATTTCGCATAATAGAAATTATTTGCGTGATACTTGTATCTTTTGGAAAAAGATATGTATCGGGAAAGAGATAACCCTCATACTTATTAAGTTCTATTCTCCATGATTCTTCATAAGTGGGAATTTCTTTTTTCAGCGCATCGGCAATTTCATCTGCCCGGCGTCCTTCAGGAACAGTAATCCAGACATCCAAAGATCCATGGGTTAGGTTGTCAGCAATTTGAGACGCATTCATAGAGGGAGAGAGGCGAAAGTCACCTGCTTGTATTTTACTTTCGATTCCTTTTTGTTTAACCGTTAAAAAGAATATTACACGATCTCTTATAAGGTTTTGGACTTTTAGATTGTTGGATATTTCTTTTATGCCAGCCCCTTTGTTTACTACAAATAATTGAGTAGTAGTATTATTTTTCTCCACCGGTTGCGTACCCCAAATCCACCAACCATATATTCCAAGAAATGCGCAAAGTATAATTCCAAAAACAATTTTTAATTTCGTCATCTGGTAAAAATCGGAAAGTGCCGATACGAACTTTTTGCTTCTTTCAGATTATACAAATTATCACTATATAATGTACAGAGGATGTCTCCTCGCTTTATTTCTTCCCCAATTTTTTTATGTAAATAAATTCCTGCAGATTTTTCACGAGGGGCTCCGAGTATTTTGGTGAGCACGGTTATATTCTGAATATTAACTTTTTTTATTATTCGGGAGTCAGAAGCGGTAAAAGAGACAGAATGTCGACCTGGTTTTAAATCTTCGCTATCGATATGCGATTTTCCTCCTTGGGCAGTAATAATTTGCTGCATTTTTTTAGCACCTTGCCCTGTTTCAAGTAGGTGCGTAGCCCAACCTAAGCCATTGCCATATTTTTCTTTTACTTCTTTTTGTAATTTTTCAGAAGAATCTTTGAGACAAATGTCCAAAAGTGTTCCTGCAAGCGTAAGACTTTTATTTTCTAGATCAAGTGGCCTGTTTGGTTTTTGTTGGAGCACGCGAAGCGCTTCTCTGGTCTCAAGTATTGGTCCAATCCCTCGTCCAAAAGGCTCGTCTGTCTTATGAATAAGACATTTTATTTTTATAGAAAATTTTCCTGCAAGGTATTCAAATTTTTCTTTTAGTACTTCTGCGTCTTTTACTCGATGAAGCTTGGCAGTTTCACCATACGGAATATCAATCACCACATGATTAGAGCCAAACGCTATTTTTTTTGCCATGATTGAAACGACAATTTTGTCATAGCTCTCAAACAGCAACGGTTCTTCTACTTGAATGATGAGATCATCAGCAGGAGCGATATTAAAACTTCCTCCCCAGACTATGCAGCCGTTGGTTTTTTTGACAATTTCTAAAATTTGGTGTTTGGTAAATTCAACCCCACACAGCACCTCCATATCATCTGCAGTTCCTCCTGGAGTAGTGATAGCTCGAGAAGAGCTTTTGGGTATCGTAAATCCAGCAGCGGCTATAATTGGTACTATGATTAGTGTGGTGCGGGTTCCTGGAATTCCTCCTATGGAATGTTTATCAGCGACAATTCCCGCAAAATGCAATTGCTCTCCTGTTTCAACCATTGCTTTGGTGAGGAAATAAAGCTCTTCGTCTGAAAAACCCTTGGAATATCCAGACGCGGCAAAATACGCGGTGAGCACTCCTCCCAATTTCTTTTTGGATATTTCATCCATGACTGCGTAAATTTCTTTATAAGAAAGCGTTTTGCCAACTAACTTCTTCCGAATCGCATTGAGCGCGAGGTTGCTTTGTACAGAACGTGATCCATTAGGTTGAATTTTTTCTTTTGGATCCATATATTAATATTCTCCTCTGAATTGTTTGACACAGTACTTGATAAAACTTTTTAAGAATACGATGAGTATATAAAGCCCTGTATTGATAATGCGATAAATAGTTGGCCAGACTTTTTTCATAGTTATATTTTTTGTAAGCTTGCTTGTATGATGAGTCTTTTCCATGTGGTACCTGGTGGCGTGCAGGTAACCAGGGTGAGATAGCTGTTATCACGGGTTTGTTCAAAGATTGACGTATCTGTTGGGTCAACAACTCTAATAGACGATATTTTGTAATAATAAGAGAGGTTGTCAATATGAGCAATAAATTCGTCCCCTATTTTTAGCGTATAAAGCGTTGCAAAGATGGTGGTGTAATCATTGGGTCTAAATAATTGCGGGAGAGAAGAGTGTCCAAATATAACTGAGTTTCCATTCTCGCCGGGAATTGCGGTTCCTGGATAGTTAACAAGATGTTTGGAAAGATTATAGTCATTTGTTGAAACAATTGCTTTTCGTATGCCCAGTTTTGGAATAGAAAGTTCATAAGAGGATACCTGGGGGGCTCCTTTAGGTAGCACGACAGTTGGGAACCAGTTTTGTGCATTGGTGTAATCAACACCTGAAAGTATTTGTTGACTATTGGTGAAAAGTGAGGGAAGAGTTGATGAGTTAACGATTGTTGTTTTGGGAATTGGCGCAACAACCTCTGTTGTTGTAAAGGTGGGATTAAAATATATTTGCCATGAGAGAAGCGGAAAAAACGTATAAAACACGCCAATGATTCCAGCAACACAGAGAAGAATTCCAAGTACTCTTATCAGGAATCGAGCAGAAACAAGAGATGATTTTTTATAGTAGTAATTACTCATTGATAGGTAATAACCACGTGTATATTTTTTGCCATTCTTGGAAGATTTTTGGGTAAGAATGGTATAGGAGGAAAAAGAGAAATTTTTGCATCAGCAATTTGTGGCATATCAATTATTTGACCGATGGCATCGTCAAAAGATTTACCTGTTAATTGTGCGGTAAGTTTTTCCTGATCAATTTTTGGGACTAAGCCTCCCTTTATGGACATTTCTATCTTGGTGTCTCCGTTTTTTTCTTGCTTGGAGCTTTTGGCGCTGTAGGAAATAGAGTCGCCAGACAGAGTCATAGATGAATCGTTTTGTTTTAATATTTCTGCAAAGAGTTGTTTTGCGTCGTCCTTTTTATATGAAAATCCTTCAAATGAAATCGTTGCCTTCAGATTTACACTTGCTGCTTCTTCGCTCACTTTTTTACTCAGTTCTTTGTCGACAATAGTGGTTTTAAAAAATCCGATAAGTAATTCCCTGTCAGAGGAAACCTTGCTCTTTATCTCATCTTGCGCTTTCGGTTGGAGACTTTTTGGTAATTCTGCCAAAAGCCGATCTACGTCTTTTTGTGACACAACGGTTACTTCTTTTTTGGATCCTCCAGTGAACGCGGTGTCATTCTTGGCCTCCACAGAAGATCGGTCAAAGGTTCCTACAGAAAATTTGGTACCAGATGGGAGGTTGTGCTCTTTTCCAATAATTTTTGCGGTAATCGAAGCGGTAATACTTTTAATATCACTAAGTCCCGAGCTTGATGCAATTTTTACTGCATTATCCAAAGTAAAGAGTAGTCCATTTGATGAAGTTATAGAGGTTCCCTCGGTGAGTGTTTGTTCCGAAGTTAAGGAGCTAATAATGGTTACATTTCCTTTTGCTTTTTCTCCTACTTCTTTTGTTCCCGTGGCAGGACCAGAAAGATTACCCTCTTTTTCTACGTTGATGGTTTCTACGAAAATTCGTTTTTCCGCAAGATCAGTTGGCTGCTGCGGAGAAAAGATAATGGTTTGGATATTCTCAATAGATTTTGGCGTGACAAATATGATGATGGTTGCTGAGATCATGGTGAAGTAGAAAAATGCCATGGCGATAATGAAAATGATAATTCCACCAAGGATGAGGATGGGTTTTCCACTGTGTGGCATAGAGGGAAGAAAGCCCAAGACTTTTTTGGGAAGACGTGTTAAATTTTTTGTAATACTGCCCAAAGGCAGAGCAGAAATGATGGAAGAAAATTTGGCAAAGTTAATTCTACCTTTTCTCGTGGAAGTATGTGTATCTGGCAAGTCTTGCACTTCTTCAAAATTAGTCTCCTCCCTTGGTTCTTGTATCTCGTTTGTCTCCTGTGTCTCTTTTGCAGCCTTGAGTTCTGGTTTCTTCATCATTCCCTTAACTGTTTCAATATCTCCGTTTACCACAAACCCAAAATCGTTGGAAGACGCAGGGGAATGTTTAACGACTTCTTCTACCTCTTCAATCGCGCCTGACGCGACTACTTCGTGTATTCTCTTCCCATTTGTTTTTACGTGTTCCAATTCTCCACTTCCTATTTCAAATCCCATTTGCGTGGCTGTACCATACAATATGGCTTGTACGTCATATTGTGCTGGTAAAATGGTAATTTGTGGTACGTGCAAAAACGGCAAACTTTTGCTCCATGAATGACTAATAAATTCCTGCTGGAGACTTTTTCCTCGTTCGCCGTCAAAGAGAAGAATTCTGGACGGGAGAATTTCATAATTGGTAAAATGATGAAGAATTTTATCAGTAGTTTGAGAAGCAGAATTTTCGATTGTCTGTGTGTGAGTCTCGAGTACTTTTCCTGCCCGCACCATAGAGGCAGTGATGTGTGTACGTCCTATTTCTATTAAAATTGCAGATACAGGCGCGCCTTCCTGGAGGGTGAGCAAATGAATAATTGCCTCAGAAATAACCAGGAAGCCAATCGGAGAAAGATTGAGTTCTTCTGAAAGCTTGCGTAGTTTTGTCAGATGTTCTTTGGTAATTTGTGATTTATCGACCCAATCTCCTTTTACCCCAAAAATCGTTTTTTGGGTTTCTACCCCATCGGGGAGTGATTCTTCGGCCATGGAAAGAGTGCGGTCAGTAAGTTGCAGAAGCTCTTCGTAGGAAATTTCGTTCAAGGTAGTACTGAGTTGTTCTTCGTGTTCGCCACAGATTTTTAGTACTTTATTGGTTTCTTCAAAAACAACCGCATTTATTTTTTCATCACGAAGGAGAAAGCCAAAAAAATATTCTGTTTTTACTTTTTTACCAAATGGTAAATTAAAAGGCAGTTTCATAAACACATTCATTGTATCATTGCTACTTTTGCGTATATTCTTTTTTGTCCATGCCCCAAGTTCTCCTGCTTCTGTATTTTAAAGCTTTTCAGTACTCCTGTAAAATCTACGTGCGGTCCCCCACAGTATTCAACCGAGTAATTACCGATAAAATATATTTTTACTTTATCTCCATATGTATCTTTGAATAGCCCAATGGCTCCCAACGTATCTGCTGCCTCTGATGTTGTCATCTCGTATCGCACGGGAAGATTTTCTGCGATTTTTTGGTTTACAATTTTTTCAACCCCTTGTATTTGCTCGTCAGTAAGCTTTGTATCGTAATTAAAATCAAACCTTATTCTTTCGCTAGTTATATTTGATCCTGTTTGATGAACCTGATTTCCCAGCACATCGCGCAAGGCTTGATGCAAAAGATGGGTAGCAGTGTGACCCATGATTGTTTTATCACTATGATCCGCCAGTCCTCCGCGAAACTTTTGTCCCGCACCTGCACGGGATATTTCCTGGTGTGCTTTCATTTTTTCAGTAAATTCTTCTTCGTTAAAAGAGTATCCCAGACTTTTTATTTGCGCAGGAGAAAGTCCATGAGTGGAAAACAGTACAAACGCATCGTCTGCAGTAATTGCTTGTCCTTCGTTTGTTGATGGGTACTTTGTTTGCAGAAACCTTTTCGCCTCTATTTTGGTTCTTTCATATTTTCCTGCCTCTTCCAAGATGGTATTTTTTATACGTTCGGAGTTCTCACTTAAACTCTCATTGGTATCTGCATATTGCGTAATAATCGTTTGCAAAACTGGACTGATGTCTTTTCCTCCTAGTTCATAGAAATTATCAAGTCCGCGTCTGATGAGGCGCCTGAGAATATATCCTTGTTCTTTGTTGGAGGGAGTCACGCTTGAGCGCGCGATAAAAGTCGCGCTGATAAAATGATCAGTTATAATGCGCATTTCTTTGGGATGATGAGCATATGAACTTTGCGTTTCTTTTTCTATCGCAGAAATAACAGGAGCGAGCAGACTTGTGGTAAAAACATCAGGTGTATCTTCAAGCGCAAGAAGAAGTCGCTCAAGACCGCCGCCAAAATCAACATTTTTTTGAGGGAGCTCTGCGAAGTCTCCGCCCTCTTTCTTTATATATTGCATGAAAACAGAGTTGCAAATCTCTATAAAATGTCCGCAATCGCAATTTACATGACAGGTTTCTCCAAATTTCGGATCGTGTCGCACATTGGTAAATTCATAGAATATTTCACTGTCAGGGCCACCTGGTTCACCTACGGGCATTTTTTCTGGAGTACCAGCGCGAGACCACCAGTTTTTTTCTGCGCCATATGTGAAGATCCTTTCTCCTTCTTTGGCTTCTATATTTTTTGCGTTAAAAAGTTCTTTCCACATCTGGATACTTTCAGTATCTTTGGGTATATGCTCATTTCCTTTAAATACGGTTACATATAATCTGTTGGGGTCAAGGTTTAGTTCAGAAGTTAAGAATTCCCATATCCATGGAAGCTGTTTATCCTTGAAGTAGTCTCCTAAGCTCCAGTTTCCTAACATGCGAAAGAAGGTGGTATGCCTGTTGTCTCCAACCTCGTCTATGTCTTGGGCGCGAAAACAATCTTGGACATTTACCAAACGTTTTCCCGAGGGATGCTCTTGCCCTAATAAATATGGGACTAACGGTTGCATTCCCGAAGATGTAAAAAGCGTGGTTGGGTCATTTGCCAAAACCAGCGGAAAGTTGGATATTTTTTGGTGTCCCCTTTTTTGGAAAAAAGAAATATACTTGTTGGCAATATCAGACGCGGTGAGCATGTGCTTATTATAGCA
>CAYICR010000025.1:0-10773 GCA_964361925.1 uncultured Gammaproteobacteria bacterium | reverse complement strand
TTGAGGGAAAATATATTCAGCTGGTTCACTAATCTGCTCTATATTTTCCCACTCATCAAATACGAGACTATCCCCGTGTTTTGTTTCTGCAATGAATGATGGTACTGCTTTTAACTGCATACCTGGTGCCAACATATAAAACCTCACATGATCCATATCTTCCCCCGTAAGATTATCAAGTTGTACATGCACAACCACTCCAAGACTCTTTGGATCTATTTCTTCCTGATCTCCTTTTTTTATTATCTTAAGACCTGGCTTTCCCAGTGGCATTCTTTCTCTTGGCCCAAGATGAATATCTTTTCTCTTTCGTATGAGTATTCTCCCTGTTGTGTTCAGTTCCGGGATGAGAAGTTCCTGCGGGGGCGTATTCAGGTATCCTCTGGTGTTTTCTATTCTTCCATCAAAATTTGGAACTATAGAAAACGGCTCGTTAAGTCGCACCGAGATTTTTGGCCTTTTTTCATCTTCAAGAAATATATCTATTTCTTTTACGAGCTCTTTAAACCTCTTTCTGCTCATAGCTCTCTCAAATCCAGCGCCAGTCCTATATCTCTTCAGATGTGCTTTTACGTCTTCAGAAAGAACCCTATTGGATTCTTCTTCCAGTGCCTGTTGCATTGGATCTGGCTTTCTATTGGCATCTAATACACCCTGAATAGATATGAACATTTCTGCGTTTAGCCCTGCATCTAATTCATCCATTGTTCTAAAATGCCTCATGTGATCTACAACAGAAGCGACGACTCGCTCTTCTTCGTCTCTTTCTTCCTGCTCGTTAATTTTTCTATCTCCCTCCGCATTTCTTACTGAAAATTCGCTTGCAGCTTTAAAAAAAGCCAGTGTCCTAAAAAATCCTTGAGAGCTTATTATTTCTTGTTTTGGATTTGGACCACCCGCTATAATTGCATGAAGCACATGAACCATTTCTTGGAACCTGTTATTAAATTGATCAAGTGTTTTTGGTTTTGTAATCAGTTTCCATGTACGTGGATCATCAGGAATTACGGTGTTTACTACTTCTGGAATAGAATTAAGTACTTGCTGTGCGTGAGAAAAAACTTCACGCTCTCTCGATGTAACAATTCCAATAGATTGTGAAGATTTTTGTCTCACATCATCCGGCATAGGAACACTTGTTGGAAAAAAATCGCCAGCTCGTGCATACAATCCAACTTGAGCACCCCTCATATACTTAATGCTAAACGCCACAAAATATTCTCTTGCAGGATCAAACGCTTCTTTATTTAAAACACCATTTTTGTACAAAGATAATAAATTATATGTTTGTATTGCAATTACTGCTGGAGAATGCACATAATCTTCAGAGGTATGTTTTGATTTAAATTTATCGGGAATAAGGAGCTTTACTTCTGCTGACATAATATAGAAACACTGGGATTGTATGAGAGAGGGGAAGAAATGTCAATCAGCCCTTGAAACTACGATATTTCTCTATTGTTCCTGCCCTATCTTCCACACACCTCTTTCTCTAAAAGCGGGTATTGTTTGGCGCTTTGCGGCATTTAGAATCGCAGAGGTCGATTTACCTATTTTCTTGGCATATTCCACAAGGCTCACTACCACATCGCCTTTTAAGTACGCAATTCTCTTATGAAGAGCCTCTGTTAACGCAAGCGTTATAACTTTTTCGGCAGTTTTAGTTGTTTTATTATCTCGATACTCATCAAAACTACGATAATATAATTTCTTTTCTTTATCGCGGATAATTATTTCCGGAAATCCAAGTCTATAAAACTGATAATTTATAATTACCCTTCCTATTCTTCCATTCCCATCATTAAACGGATGTATTGTTTCAAAATAAAGATGAAAGTTTGCAATTTTGTCTGTAAAATACGCTTCGTGATCGCTTGAATACTGAACCAGTGCCTCTTCAATCATGAGCTCTATATGCTCGGGGGCAGGCGCGATATGAGTTCCGACTCTCACATATTCATGTTCTTTACGAAAACGCCCTGAAATGCTTTGGTCGATATTTTCAATAAGCATTCTATGCAGAAGGAGAATCATTGTCTTGGTTAGTTCTTCTTCTTGTGATTTTGTACGAATATACTCTATGACACGAGCAAGATTTTTCGCCTCAAAAACCTCTCTTAGAGAAATGTCGCGAGAAATCTCCATTTCGAGAATGATTTTTTCAGTTTCGGCAAGGGTGAGCGTGGAGTTCTCTATGGCATTTGAATTATAAACACTTTCTGCTATTTCCGCCTCATCGATAATTTTAAGAAGAGACTCCTTGCCTATTCGTAGCCGATCATACTCTTCCTTGAGTATTTTAATTCTATCTTTCGTAGGCTGGAGAGTAGCCATAATAACTGTATTATATCAAATTCACGAGATTTTGTCAATATATCGTGAATTTGGAGCGCTTTTGGGTCAAATTCACGGCATTTTTGCCTCATTTTTGTCAATCGGAGTTTAAAACTACGATATTTCTCTGTATTTGGGTGTGCTTGCCAAATCGATTTTGGGCAACAATCACTACTGTTTCTTTCCCTGGAAACACACTAATCTTTTTTGTAAAATCACCATTTTTATCAACTACTACTGCTACTTCATTTACCAGCGCGGTCGCGTATGGATCAGTACTACCCTTTACCACTATTTCCGTTGTATACGATGCTCCTTCTTTTGGCTCTGAAACAAAAAGTGGAGGATTAAAAAATGCATATCGATATTGAAAAGCCATATAAATAAAAAGCGCGAAAAAAATGGCGCAAGCCACTAAAATTGCTTGATGAACTCGAAACGCGTTTACTTTTATCCCGCCCTTTTTTGAAAATCCTTCAGGAAGCACTCTAACAACTGACTCTTTTTCATTCATCTCACGACGAAGATGTGGCATAATTTCTTTCAAGGGAACGCCTAGATATTCTGCATAATTACGGACAAAACCTGTCGCATACGCATGAGAGGGCAGATTGCCGTACTCTCCTTTTTCTATCGCGGTCAAAAAAGAAAGCCGTATTTTTGTAGTTTTTGCTATTTCTTCAAGAGTTAGATTTTTTGCCACGCGCACTTGAGAAAGTCTCTGACCAACGGTAATCATAAAGGGTAAGAAAAATTATTGTTGTTGTAGTCCTGCCAAAAACTCGTCTGCATTTCGAATACGCACCTCTCTGGGCTTACTTCCTTCAGCTGGCCCCACTACCCCAAGCGCTTCTAGCTGGTCCAAAATTCTTCCAGCCCTTGAGAATCCCAAGGAAAGTCTTCTTTGCAACATCGAAGCAGAAGCCCTGTCATGTTGACAAATCAGACGAACCGCTTCCTCAAATAATGCATCTCTACCCGACGTGCCTGTAGAAGCAGTATTCCCCTTTCTCAAGCTCACTTCCTGCGTGGTGATATCATCAGTATATTGGACTACTGGAGTTTTTTCTTTCAAAAAATCCACCAATTTCTTCACTTCTTTCTCTGAAAGAAAAGCCCCCTGTATACGAGTAGGTTTGGCTTGATCCGGCGGGATATATAACATGTCTCCTCTTCCAAGTAATTTTTCTGCCCCTGGTGTATCTATGATAACTCTGGAATCAACCATTGAGGACACACTAAATGCGATACGACATGGAATATTGGCTTTGATAAGTCCAGTGATGACATTTACTGACGGGCGCTGAGTAGCAATCACCAAATGAATACCAGTGGCCCTGGCCATTTGAGCAAGCCTCGCGATAGAATCTTCCACCTTCACCGGAGCAAACATCATCAGGTCTGCTAGTTCATCAATAACAATAACTATGTAAGGAAGCGCTTGAAAACCAGAGAGCTCGTTGTAAGAATCTATATTTCGTACCCCGCTTTCTGCAAAACTTTTGTATCTCCTATCCATTTCGCCAATAGCCCATTCTAGGGCGGAAAGAATTTTTTCTACTTCCACAATAACAGGGGTGAGTAGATGCGGAATACCATTGTAAGAAGTAAATTCTACGCGCTTTGGATCAATAAGGATAAATTTCACTTCAGAATCCGAAGCGCGAAATAACAATGAGGCGATAAACGCATTAATCAGAACTGATTTTCCAGAACCTGTAGTTCCCGCTACGAGCACATGGGGCATTTTGGAAATATCGGTAACCACAGGGGTACCGCTGACATCCAGCCCCAGTGAAACCGTAAGCTTGGACTTACTCTTTTGCATAACTGCTGATGAAAGCATGGTTTTAAGTGTCACAATCTCAAGCGATCTGTTGGGAATTTCTATACCAACCAAGCTTCTCCCGGGAATTGGCGCTTCAATACGAATTTGCCCTGTTGGGGCTTCGGTGGCAAGCGCTAAATCATTGGCCAAAGATGTAATTTTGGAAACTTTGGTACCAAGCGCGATTTCAAGCGCGTATTGCGTAACCGCGGGTCCTAGATTTACTTCAACTACGCGCGCGGTAATACCAAAACTAATAAGCGTCTGTTCTATAGTGGAAGCAATTTTTTTAATGTCTCCCCTATCCGCTTTTTGACCCGGCACATCTGACAACAAAGACAGCGGTGGGTACTCCCAAATACCACCAGCAGTAAGTGAATTACTCACTAATTTATCAGATAAAATCTCAGGAACCTTTTTGTTAATCGTCATGTCTACTGTTTCTTTAAAAGCTGATTTTGGATCGCCCAAGTCTTTCGGATTTTGCGCAATTCCTTTTATGGCCATTGGTTTTATGTTAAGCGAAGATTTCTTGTCTTTCAAAAGAGAAAATAAAGAAGTAGGAAGAACTCTATTCGTATTGTCAAAAAGAAAAGAAATCGCGCTAAATATCTCGTCAATTGACGTATCAAACAGCACAATAATTCCTATAAAAAGTCCCGCAATAAGAATAATATCTGATCCAAACGAAGTTGTCACATCTGCAATTGTAAAAGATATTCCTCGTCCAATAAACCCACTTTTACTTAAAGACATGAGGCTTACAAAAAATATGGTAAATCCTATGGCTACGTTGGGACGAGCGAGAAATACTTTGATACGAGAAAACAAAAATCCAAAAAGAATAATTGTTACGGGAAAAAGAAACGAGGTCCAACCAAAATTATCATTCATCCACGTATTTATCACAGAAAATGACTCACCATTTTTGGTAAAGGAGAGGAGCGCGAGAAACCCAAACGCCATAAGACCAAAAGAAAATATCGTATAAACCGTTCCTGTCTTAAGCTTTAGCTTAAATCCACGTTTTCTATATGATCTTCTTTTAGGCATATATTTCTATTATAGAGCCTAGTTGATATTACTACAAGTTCCTAAAGCTCAATAACTACTGGAAGAACGAGGGGTCGCACGCGAAACTCTTTAAAAATCACTCTTTCGGTTGCTTCTTGGATCATTTTTCGTAAATGCACCCAATTGCTCACTTGTCCTTTTCGGGTTGCAAGAAGAGTATTTATTTGACTGATTATTTTGCTTTGCACCTTCATATCTTCAATAGCAGTAAAGCCTCTTGAGATAATTTCAGGTTTCCTCACCGGTTGTCCTGTGTTGGCATCTATCTCTGCCATTATCACAATAAATCCTGCTTCTGAAAGTTTTTGTCTATCACGAAGCACGAAGCTATCTATTTCGTCCCCTGTTATCTCATCTACATACACATGGCGAACCTGTATTTTTCGTCCCTTTTTACACGTCTTATCTTTATAAAATATGAGCTCCTGTCCGTTTTCGATTAGATGCACGGTATCTGGCCCAAATCCAAGCTTCTGGGCAAGCCTTTTGTATGCAACCATATGCTTGTACGTACCGCCAATTGGCACCATGTGGGAGGGCTTGGCTATCTCCATGAGAAGCATCAAATCATGAGAATAACCATGTCCTGAAACATGAAATTTATCTGTCATTTGTGAATAAACTACTCGTACGCCCTTTTTGGCTATACTATCAATAAGCGCGTTCACCGAAAGCTCATTTCCAGGAATCGGATCTGAGGAAAAAACAACCACGTCTTCAGGGGTAAGCCAAACTTCTCGATGATCATCCAAAGAAATTCTACTCATGGCGGAATTTTCCTGACCTTGGCTTCCCGCAACGATCAAAAGTAGCTGATCGCCTTTGTGTTTTTTGACTTCATCCATCTCAATTTCCATACCCGGTGGTATTTTCATGTAGCCAATTTTTTCTGCCACTTCTTTGGCTTTTATCAAAGACCGACCGATAAAACATACTTTTCTCCCATATTTACTGGCGATATCAATTGCCTGATTAAGACGAGAAATATTGGACGAATACGTGGTGACAATAAATTTGCCCTTACAATTACGAAGTTCTTTTTCAAAGTTATCTGAAATATCAAGCTCTGAAGGGGTGCTCCCCGGACGCTCTGCGCCAAGACAGTCTGAGAGCAGACATAACACGCCAGATTGAGTAAGTGACGCAATTTTTTTAAAATCAGTTGGTTTTTTATCCGCAGGGGTGAGATCGAATTTGAAATCGCTTCCATGATAAAAATTCCCAACGGGAGTTTTGATAAAAATATGTGAGGTATCAGGAACTGAATGGGTAACTCTGGTAAAAGAGATTTTAAAATCCCCCAATTGCTTTTCTGCATCAGTAAATTCTACTGCCTGCACGCGGTTTCCTATAGCAAACTCTTTTAGTTTTTCATTGGCGAGCGCCGCAGTAAGCGGGGTAGCCATCATGGGAAATGTCGCGAGGCCTTTTTCAATAAACTGAGGAAGAATAAAAGGAAGCCCGCCTATATGATCTTCATGTCCATGAGTAAATAACATCCCCACAATTTTTTTCTTGGATTCCAAAATATAAGAAATATCAGGAAGCAAGAGATCTACCCCAAGCATTGATTCGTCTGGAAATCCTAAGCCGCAATCAACGATAAGCATTTGATCTTTATACTCATATACATACATGTTACGCGTAACATCACCAACGCCACCTATGGGGATAAGTGATACTGACTCTGCATTACTAGTTCCTAAATTCATATTAAAAAACAGGCAAAAATTCTCTGATATTTTTATCAGTTATTTGCACATTTTGTGCCTTTTTTTCTACAATAAGCCGTGCTGATTTTCTGCATATTCCCCCAATAGTTCTCTCCAAAGACCTTATTCCTGAATCAAATCCCAATGGCCGAATAATAGTAGGCCAAAGCGCTTCGCTAATGGTAATTTGCGCCTGTGTAAGCCCAGTCTCGCTTCTTATTTTTGGGAACAAATACTTTTTCCCAATCGTTACCTTCTCCTCATCACTATACGATGGCATTTGAATAAGTTCAAGTCTATCCAATACTGCTGTTGAAATATTGGTCGTATTGTTCGCTGTCGCGATGAACAACACCCCAGATAAATCAAACGGGTAATCAATATAATGATCGGTAAATGAACTATTTTGTTCAGAATCCAACAGCTCAATGAGCACCCCCATCACATCAGAGCGGGCCTCTACTGATACTCTATCCAGTTCATCAAGTAATATAACACAATTCTTGCTTCCTGTGCGAACTAACTTTTTTATCACCATACCTGGCTCCGCGTCTGGATGAGCTTTGGATTGTCCACGCAAAATTCTAGCGTCTCCAATCCCTCCAAAAGGAATACGTTCAAATCTTCTCCCCAATGCTTGGGCAATAGAAAGCGCAAGGGTAGTTTTACCAGTTCCCGCAAGCCCAACCAAACAAAGAATTGGCGCGCGCAAAAAATGGTGTTCTTGATTGTTTTGTACATTAAGCATAAGCGCTGAGAGATATTCCAAAATTCTATCTTTTACCCCTCCTAATCCATAATGATTTTTGTCTAAAACTTGCTTGGCTAGATTCAAATCAAGCACGTCTTTGGTTACCAAATTCCATGGCATTTGAGTTATCCATGAAATATACGTTGATGTTGCTTCAAGTTCAGTTACATACGTCATGCTTGAAGACTTTTTCAAAAGCGTAAGTCTTTCAAGTCTTGCGGTTAGTAAATTTTGTAAATCAACTGGTATTTTAACTGATGCGATTTTTTCTTTTAATCTTTCTATCTCATCACCCAACGGAGAATCTGTGGGAACAACAGGATTTACTACGTGAGCAGAATCGTCCATATATATATCATACAATAATTTGCGATTTAATAGTGAGTTTTACGAAATCCCGAGCGGGGACGCGAGGGACCTGAGGGCCTGCCTCCAAATCGTGGCGCTACTGCGGACCGTTCTCTTTTAAATTGCCTGGACAATGGATGTTCCTCAACCGCTGGTCTTACTGTTACTGGGGTGTATGGCTGTGTAGGTACAAAAGGTTGTGCTTGTGATGGAAAATCTGTTCGGTCTTTTATGCCTTCTGCTTCATTTCCAAAAATCATAGAAAGATTTATTCTGCCCATATCGTCTATCTCTGCCACGCGTACTTTTACCATTTGTCCAATTTTTACAATATCTTCTGGATTTTTTACAAACCCTGTAGACATTTTCGACACATGAACCATTCCTTCTTTTCCAGGAAGTATTTCTACAAATGCGCCAAATGGAAGAATTCTCTTTACTTCTCCTTCAAATTCTTCACCAGCCAAAACTTCTCGGGTCAAATTCTTCACCCATTCGGTTGCTTTTTGTACTGACTGCGCATCAGTTCCTGAAATCGTTACTTTTCCATCATCTTCTACATCCACTTGCGCGCCAGTAGTTGCGATGATGCTTTTAATCATTCTTCCTCCTGGACCAATCAGCTCTCCTATTTTTTCAACAGGAATTGTTACTTGTTCTATTTTTGGCGCAAAAGCAGAAACTCCGTCACGCACCTGTGAAATAACTTCATTCATTTTACCCAAAATATGCACTCTCCCTGCTTTTGCTTTCTCAAATATATCTTTAATTTGCGGGAGCGTTAGTCCTGCGATTTTTACATCGAGTTGAATAGCGGTAATACCTTTTTGGGTTCCTGCTACTTTGAAATCCATATCTCCTGAGAAATCTTCAAGACCCAAAATATCAGTAAGAATTACAAATTTATCCCCGTCTGTAACCAATCCCATGGCAATTCCCGCAACTGGAGCAGTGATTGGCACTCCTGCATCCATAAGCGCCATGATAGATCCGCACGTTGATGCCATAGAGGTGGAGCCATTGGAAGATAAAATTTCAGAAACTACGCGTATTGTGTAGGGAAATTTCTCACTACTTGGAATAACTGCCATAACTGCTCGTTCCGCTAGAGCTCCATGTCCAATTTCTCTTCTGCTTGGAGTTCCCATTCTTCCTGCTTCTCCTACTGAATAAGGAGGCATGGAATAGTGATGAATATATCTCTTGGATTCTTCGCCATCTGCAGATTCGATAAGTTGTTCCATGCGCGGTGATCCAAGCGTTACGACTGTTAAGGCTTGAGTCGTACCTCTTTGGAAAATTGCTGAACCATGAGTTCTTGGGAGAAGGCCAACCATACCAGAAATTGGTCTGATTTCATCAACTTTTCTTCCATCTGGTCTTTTGCCATTTTTTAAAATATCTTCTCTGATTGCTTTGAAGAAAACGTATTCTATGGCTTTTGCTACTAACTTTTTATCAATAACTTTTTCAGGATTCTCGGCTTTTAGGCCTTCGAAAATTCTATTATGAAGTTCTTCCGAATCACCACCTGTGGATTCTTTGGTAGCTCGCATAGGAATTTGCGCAGCTAATTCTGCTTTATATGTTTTTTCTATCTGTATTTTTATTTCTTCCAAAATAGGGTCTGATGAAACTTCTGTTTTTTTAACGCCAATTTCTTTGGCCCATCCTTCGATTCCTTCGACTATAACTTTATTGTATCCTTGGGCTTGTTCTATGGCCAAAATCGCGACATCTTCTCCAACTTGAAGCCCTCCCGCTTCAAGCATGAGTGTTTTTTCTTTGGACCCAGTAGTCACAATATCAAGAAGGGAAGCTTTTATTTCAGCGCTTGTTGGATTAACCACAAATTTGCCCTTTTCTCCATCCATCATGTAGCCCATGCGCACTGCTCCAACCGGGCCTTTCCATGGAATTTTGCTGATTTGAAGCGCTGCTGATACGGCGATAATTGAAAGCACGTCTGCTTCATTTTCTCCATCTACAGAAAGAACAGTGGAAACTACCTGGACTTCATTTTTGTATTCTTTTGGGAAAAGTGGTCGTATAGACCGGTCTATAAGTCGCGCAGTGAGGATAGCATCATCTGTTGGTCTTCCCTCTCTTTTTACCCATCTACTGCCTTTTATTCTTCCTCCAGCATAAAGTCTTTCTACAAATTCAACAGAAAGCGGGAAATATCCCAAATCTTCCCGGACTTTACCCTCTACTACGGTAACCAGGACCATCGTGTCACCAAGTCGCGCCAAAACAGACGAGGTTGCTTGACCAGCAAGGCTTCCCGTTTCCAATATAAATGTTTTCTCTGCTATCTGCAAAGATAAGGTATTTTTTTTCATTTCTTATTTAGTATAATGCAAATATCTTGGGAGAACACGAGGAATTAATTCTTCAGTTCTACTTTCTTCAAAATACTTGTAGCGCGTTCTTTATCAGTTTTTGTGAGAAAATTCACCAGTCTTCTTCTTTTGGCAATCATAGACAAAAGACCCCTTCGGCTTCTCATGTCATGAATATGACCCTTCAGATGATCTATCAAACGATCAACGCGACGGGTTAAAAGAGCTATTTGCACCTCTGGACTACCTGTATCACCGTCTATTGTTTGAAACTGTTTGATGATTTGCTGTTTGTCAGTTGGACTAAGCGGCATATGCTCTATCTAATTTAGTTTTTAAATTATAGCACAAACTTTCTCAGTCTGCAAGTGCACCTAGGATTTT
>CAYICR010000024.1:4907-10930 GCA_964361925.1 uncultured Gammaproteobacteria bacterium | reverse complement strand
TATTTTAGGATATTTTTCTTTTATAGTTATGCGGATGAGGGGATATGCTTTTCCATCAGTTAGGCGGGAGTTATATTTGGGATTAAATTTCTTAATTCTCACCGCTTCTAGTAACAATGATTCCAGCTCTGAATCAACGACTGTTATGCGGATATACATAATTTGGCAGATAAGCTGTTGAGTTTTTTCTCCATGAGAATAGGACTTGGTAAAATACGAAGCCACGCGGTGTTTTAAATTTTTTGCCTTTCCAACGTAAAGAACTTTGTGGACTTTGTCCAAAAATTCATATACGCCCGGTTCTTCTGGTAATTGTAAATATGATGATGAGTGATATAACACTTATAATTCCTCCTGTTATATAAATTGGCACAGAGCTGATATCAAATGGCTGTATGTGCATTTGATATGTAGCCTTTTTATTGCCAACCGATATTGTAAGTATATCGGTGAGTTTTGTCAAAAAAACAGGGCTTTTATAGGAAAATGGGATGGTTTTGTGCCCATAAGGTGGAATATCAGGGAAGATGATGGTTTGCTGGGTTGGTTTTAGATTGGATACCTGGAGAAGTACGGTTTGCCCTGATAGCATGGAATTTCCCGAATTATAAATGGTAATATCTCCTGATATGGGGAACCCAGCCATATAAGAGTTTTTGGTTTGGGTAATAAAAGAAAATGGGAGAAGGGGTGCTATAGCAGATTTGGCAAAATCAATTTTGATATCTTTTTTTTGTTCTTTTCCATTTATTTTATACCCGCCGGCAGGAACAGGATATTGGCTATCTGTTCCTTTTATCACAAAGGCTATGTGGTCAAAATCTAAAAGATTGAAATAATCTACTCCTCCTGTTGTTCCGCCCCATGTTGGATCTACCATAATCCATGTTCCCACATCGAAATCGTAGTATTCTGGCCATGAATGAAGAACATCGTTCTTTTCAGAAAGTGGTTGTTGTTTGGAATTTTGGGTATAAGCAAAACCATTTATTTCTCGAGCAGGAATACCTGCCGAACGAGCAAGTGCGATAAATAAATCGGTGAACTCCAGACACACCGCAGAACTTGGATCTTTGAGAACTTGCAAAGCTCCTCTTCGCGGCTGGTTATTGCTAACTCGAGAGAAATCATACGAAAGATGTCCAATGACAAATTTATAAATTGCCGCAGGAGTACCGAGCTGTTTTGCAAGCTTTTTTATTTCTGTTGAATTTGTTTCCCAATATTTTTGTGGTTTTGTGTACAATTCCTTTTCTTCTTTTGAAATACTTACTTTTTGCGGAAAAAGAGAGACTTTTGCTTGACCTTTCGCGATAATCGTCTTTGTCTCTCCTGCTGATACTTTGTAGGAAGCAATCCAATTCCCGTCTGGGTCTATGATAACTTGCTGTGGTTTTGGTGAGATATCGTCATAAGCAATAGTTTGGTAATTAGTGGTAGGAGGGAGTGCTATTTCTTGGGTAAGGGGAAATAAGTTGCTGTTCTTTAAATTATACTCCAGGGTAAAGTTATAGATTTGTTGATTACCATACGCGATAGAAATGCCAGACTTTTGTAAATCAGTTTTATGAAAAATAAGCGTGTTGCCGTTTTGTTTGAGTGTAAACGCGGGCTTGATATAAGTAGGTTCACCAAAACGATCGGGAACTTTGATGGTTACGTTGAAGTCATCAAACTCATTATCTTTTGAGATTCCTGGGATATTGAGTTCCCAGGAATTTCCCAAAGCCTGCACGATATCGGGTGTATCAAAAGTTAGGATGATATCAGCCACCTTATCTTTTCCAATAACTTTGGTGCCAAGCACCAGTTCTATAGTATCGCCTTCTGGCGTTTCATGAATTTTCGTGGGGATCGCGTCATTTCCCATTTTTGCAGCAACATTTTCCAGATGCGCAAATCCAACATTAATTTTATAAGAAGAAGCGTAGTATTTCGTTGATTTATTAACCAGTTTTATAAGAAATTGCGCATGAGCTTTTTTGGTATCGGTAATGGTATAGGTAACATCCGAAGAAACTGAAAAATTTTGTGAAGCAAAAGCCTTTGGAGAAATAACAAATAAAAAATAAAAACTGAAAAATAATATGAAGGCTTTTTTCACTCTCTTAGTATCCCAAAGAAGAAGAAAAGAAGCAATTAGTTGTTTAACAACATTTTTTTCAAAAATCTTCCCGTATGTGATACTGGGTTTTGCGCAATTTCCGAAGGGGTACCCGTAGCTACTATGTTTCCGCCTTTTTGCCCTCCTTCTGGACCCAGGTCTATGATGTGATCTGCGTTTTTAATTACATCAAGATTATGTTCTATGACAATAACGGTATTTCCTTGATCTACGAGTCCTCGTAGTACGTGTAAAAGTTTTTCTAAATCAGCAAAATGAAGACCGGTGGTTGGTTCGTCCAGGATATAGAGCGCGTCCCTTCCCTTTTTAGATAATTCAGCTGCTAATTTTACTCTCTGTGCTTCCCCGCCCGAAAGCGTTGGGGCTGGTTGCCCAAGCCTTATGTACGAGAGTCCGACATCATTGAGCGTTTGTAATTTGTGCGATAGGGCAGGGACAAAAGAGAAAAAAGATAAAGCCTGGGCGACACTCATATCAAGTACTTGCGCGATATTTTTGCCGTTAAACTGTACTTCCAGCGCTTCTTTGGTATACTGTTCTCCATTACACGCCTCGCACGTAACGTACACATCGGGTAAAAATTGCATTTCTATTTTTATTTGTCCCTCTCCTTCACATGATTCGCATCGTCCGCCTTTGACATTAAAAGAAAATCGTCCTGGTCCATATCCACGAAGTTTGGCTTCTTTAGTTTTGGAAAATAGATCTCTGATATACGAAAAACATCCCGTGTACGTAGCGGGGTTACTCCTCGGAGTTCTTCCAATCGGCGATTGATCGATTAAGAAGACGTGCCTTACAAATTCATGCCCTATAAGTTCTTTGAACGCGCCAGGTTTTTCGCGGTGAAACGAGTTTTGTTCTTGCATAAGCACATGATAAAGAATGTTGTTTACCAGCGTAGATTTCCCACTTCCCGATACTCCTGTCACTACCACGAGCTGATTAAGCGGAAATGTAACGGTAATATTTTTTAGATTGTGCTCGCTTGCTCCGATAATTTTTATAGATTTTTTCTGTTCCTCAGTTGTGTTTTCTTTCTTTTTTGGCGCGATTACGCTTATTTTCTTCTTGCCAGAAAGATACTGACCAGTAAGCGATGCTTCATTCTTTTTGACCTCGTCGGGAGTTCCCTGCGCGACTATATGACCGCCAAATTCTCCTGCTTTTGGTCCGAAATCGATAATATAATCCGATGCGTTCATGGTTTCCTCATCGTGCTCTACCACCAGTACGGTGTTTCCTAAATCACGAAGCTTTTTCAGCGTTTCAATAAGCCTACTATTGTCTCGTTGATGGAGTCCGATAGACGGTTCGTCCAGGACATATAGCACTCCTGTTAGCCCGCTTCCTATTTGTGAAGCCAAGCGTATTCTTTGCGCTTCTCCGCCTGCGAGCGTGGCAGCTCCTCTTGAGAGCGTGAGGTAATCAAGCCCTACATCAACGAGAAAGGTAAGTCTGGTTGAGATTTCTCGTATAATCATTTTGGCAATATCTTTTTCACGAGAGGAAAAGATTGTATCAAGGCTATCAATAAACGCAAGACATGCATCAATTGACATGTTTGATGCATCCACAATTGATTTTTTATCTATAGTAATCAGTAACGCATCGCTTTTTAGTCTTCCTCCGTTACATTCAAGACAAGTCTCATAGCGCATGAATTTTTCCGCGTGGGATTTGGTAGACATCGAGTTATTTTCATAATAATGCTTTCGCAGTTCTTCGATAATACCAATGAATGCCTCATGAATAACGGTATTTCTCCCCCATCTGTTCTTCCCCTTTACTTCATATTCTTCTGCTCCCGTTCCTTCGAGCAAAAGATTTTTTTTCTCTTTGGAAATTTCTGAAAAACGCGCAGTCATAGGAATATTATTTTTTTCGCAAAATGTACGAAGCGTTCTGGTAAACCACGTTTCCCGCTCCATAACATTGGCAAATGGTAAAATCCCACCCTCGTTGATCGTGAGATTATCGTTAAAAACTAAATCCTTATCCACTGTGAGCACTGTACCCAGTCCGTTGCATGAAGAACAGGCTCCGTGAGGGGTATTAAAAGAAAAAATCCTCGGTTCTACTTCTGCGATTGAGATATTACACGCAGGGCACGCGAATTTTTCAGAAAATAAATAATCTTCGATTTCTTTTGGCTTATCAGGGATTTCAAATCCTTTGTCTTTAATAAGGCCCACCATCATTTCGCCATTTCCAAGGCGTAGAGCCTGTTCTACATCATTTGAAATACGCATGCGGTCTGTGTTTTTGGTAAGCACAACTTGATCAATGATGACATCAATTGAGTGCTTGTTAGTTTTTATAAGTACAAATTCTTCATGAAGCGCATAGATTTTTTTATCGATACGGATTTTTTTGTATCCTCGTTTTTTAATATCGTTAAATAACTCCGAGTATTCGCCTTTCCTGTCTTTTACCAAAGGGGCCAGGAGATATATTTTCAATCCTGATTTGGGAGTGATTGCCAAGGAAATCAGATCAAAAATAGCTTGAGTTATTTGTTCTTTGGTCATGTGAGAGATTTCTCTTCCGCATTTTGGACAGTGAGGATGACCAACGCGCGCAAATAAAAGCCTTAAATAATCATAGATTTCAGTTACGGTGCCAACTGTTGATCTGGGATTGTGCGATCCGCCTTTTTGATCGATTGAAATAGCAGGAGAAAGCCCTTCAATAAAATCTACATCTGGTTTTTTCATCACTCCCAGAAATTGCCTGGCGTATGAAGAAAGGCTTTCTACATATCTTCGTTGACCCTCTGCGTAAATCGTGTCAAACGCCAACGAAGACTTACCGCTTCCCGAAAGCCCTGTAAAAACAATTAATTTGTTTTTAGGAATTTTTAGGTCAATATTTTTGAGATTGTGTTCTTTCGCGCCTTTGATTACGATGAAATCTTTCATATAAAAGGATGCATTATTGTATCAGAAATTACGTAGTGATGCTAGCGAGCCTGCAATGACAATTAAAAAAATTGTTATTCTTTCGGGGGTTCTCCGTATACAATGACGTTGGTTCCTGGAGATTCAGGAGACGCATAGGTGATAAAAGAGGTAGAGGGTGGATTTGCCCATGAGTAGAGTTGCGCTACTTCCTCAATCTTCATATTTACGCATCCGTGGCTCATGGGATGACCAAAATTGTTATGCCAATAGGCGCCGTGTATGCTATATCCCATGGATTTAGGCACATCTTTATTGTAGTAAAACATCGTATACGGTACATTTGGCAAATTATAATATGTGCCAATTGCCGAATCCCCTCCGCTCATTCTCGTATAGCGAAGCTTTATCCAGATATTAAAAGAGCCTGTTGGGGTAGATCCCCACTTCCCAGTAGAGACTGGGAAGTCAAAAACCTGCTTATTGTCTTCAAACGCGTACAGGTGTTGTGTGCTCAGGTCTACGTAAATCTGTTTTTTCACGGTAGTGTCACCAAGCACCATCGTGTCCCCGTCCAATCGGGCCAGATATTGAGGAACAGACACTATTTTATTTTGAAATGTTCCTTCTGTAGCGCCTTCTTCAAACGCGCCGGTAAGATTTTTTATACAACTTATAGAATTTGCGCAAAATGCCTGTTCTGGATTGACACGATTGAGATTGACAAAAGGAGCTAGGAGAACAGCCAATACGCCCATGATAACCACGTTTACGAACGAAAAAATAACACGAGGTCTTTTCTTGCTCACAATTTATGATACGCAGGAATCTGGGATGTTGTAAAGGGGTGTTATGAGATGAGTTGTTCGCACACAGAAGGATTTCCAAAAACTGACATTTGATGGTTTTCTACGGATTTTATAGTTTTAACAAGGTACTGCAGAGATTCCACGGGGTAATTTCCAAATGCCGTTTCATCAGAAAGCATACATGCCCAT
>CAYICR010000024.1:0-4807 GCA_964361925.1 uncultured Gammaproteobacteria bacterium | reverse complement strand
CCATTTGCCAGGAAAATCGGATGGCCAACTTCTATGTTTTCATGAAGATATCTATCATTAATATAAATCGCGTTGGTATTTCCCAAATCAGTACTAAAAATTTGAGTATTTCCCTCTTTTAGCTCTATACCGTTGTCGGGCATCTCTCCCACTCGCATTCTGGGGCCCTGTAAGTCCATGAGAATTTTCACTTGCCGATTGTGTGTCTTTGCATACTGAAGAATGAGTTGTTTTTGTTTTATAAACTCATGTTGCTTCGCATGGGAGAAATTAAATCTCGCAATACTCATGCCTGTGGTCACAAATTGTTCCAAAATTTCCTCTTTTTCAGAGGAAGGACCAATAGTACAAATAGTTTTTGTCACAATGTTCATAAAGAGGATGTGAGAAGCCTATCTCACCAATTCTGTAATTATCAATTTCAGTATACACTTTTCCATAACATCCTGCAAAGATTTCCTTCTGCGCCTATATCATATATAATGTACGGGAGTGAAAAATATTTTTCTAAAATATGAGAGATAACGGACAGGAAATTAATACTGGTGGTAAGGAAATTTTATCCAAAACCCCCACAAGTAGCCAGAGATATAATATAAACGCAGAAACTGGGATAATAGAGGTAATAGATGTAACTTCGGAAAACCCTGATGTAAATATCCCCATATTATTTGCACCAGGAATGGGCGCAACAATTAATACCAATCTTATCGCGTTACATGCAATGGCTGGAAAAGGAAGAAGAGTAATTTCTTTAAATCATCCAAGAAGAGGAGGAAAAATACCTGGTGAAATTCAGGCGGAGGAATTAAGAAAGGCACGCTCTCTTCTCGCAGTTATTAATGAAACCGGCGCAGGAAAAGTTGATGTGGTAGCTCACTCAGAAGGGTCTATTAACACTGTCCTCGCAGCGCTTATTAATCCTGATAGGTTTAGAAATATTGTTCTTGTCGAACCGGCAGGAATTGTTGGGCGGCACTCAATAGCGACACTTATAGAAAGACAAGGGCGGGAAAATGATCTAGCGGATCAAAGAAAATCTAAAAACAAAGATTTCTCTGATCAATCAAAAACAATAGATCATGAGTTCGGAAAATATCTTGCCACTAATCCATTAAGAGCACTAAATGAAATACACGCGATATCGCGCGTGGAAATTCAGGAGATGCTGAGAGTCTTGCATGAAAAAGGAATTAAAATAGCTATTTTTCAAAGTGCGGACAGCAGGCTTTTCCCAATGGACCTTGTGCAAAAAATGATAAAAGATAGTAAAATAGACGGCTTTTATTCTTTACAGGGTGGTCATTACGATATTCAACACGATCCCCGCTTTGCTATACAAGCAGTTAAAGCACTCGAGGCTTTAGAGAGGAAAGTGGAAACAGATATTCCTCGAATCGCTTGAGATATATTAAATGTCCGTCTGAGAGTATAGTATTATTATTTAAAATGTGTAAATCTAATTTCCAGATGAGAATTTAGGGCTTGGGCCAATTTCTTAAGAAAAGCGACAGAAGGATTAGCTCTTCCAGACTCCAGTCTTGAGATGACTGATTGTTTTGTCCCAATTTTGCTTGCTAGTTCCCGTTGAGATAATCCTTTTTCGATTCTTGCTTGTAGAATAGCAAACTGTGGTTGAAGTTTATCATACTCCGCCCTTAATTTAGGGTCTTTTAAGGCTGCTTTCTCCCACACCTCAAAGTCTAAATGTTTTCTATCTTTAGGTTTAATCATATAGCATATATGCTATATGAGTCTTCTCATTCTGTCAAGTGCCACCTTCAATTCTTTGGTAGGTGTTTTCTGAGTTTTCTTTGTAAAGGCGTGAAGCAAATAATATTCTCCTCCACTGATGGTATAGAGAATTCTCACCGACGACTTACCTGGGATGCGAAGTTCATATAGTTTAGCTTGTAACTTTTTAATATCTGGTGGTTTTAAAAAAGGACCATAATTTATCAATAACCTGATCGAAAGATTAATTCTTGTTATTGTGGTTCTATCTTGTTCTTCAATAAACTCCTTAACGGGAAAATCGCCTCTTGCTGTTTGAAAGAATAAAACTTTCCAGCCCATATATCAATATTAGCATAAAGAAAACCTCCGGCTCGAGTTGAATCGGAGGGAATAAGATTTCGATCCTTGTGGCAGAGACTGGTCACCAAATAAGTTTACCCTGAGCTTGCCGAAGTGAGCCCGCTAGTACCTTAAACAGACTACGAGAATTCTGTGAATTATTCCTTACTGACGGTCTAAGCTCGGAATTTGCCTATCAGTTTGGACTTAAAAATACATAGCAAAGTACAATAGCTACTTTTAACGCTGATTAAGAAAATCGTAGATGTTCTCAAAACAAACTGCAAGACAAACTAAACTTTGATCAATAATAGTTTGATTGCGGTTCCATTTATAAACCTTATTATTCGCTAGGGTTTCCAGTATAAAAAATTGCAAAAATATTCCATTTGGCAGTAATTTCTTTTCATACAGATCAGTTATGGTGTAGTCTTTAAAATTACTTTTCTTTTGAAGTCCTAATAAGTCGATGATGTTTTGTAAGGCTAGTGAAAAGGCAAGATCGCTGAATTTATCATATCTGTTTTTTGCCGTATATTCCGTAAACAACTTACCCACCTTTTTAAGAGATTGATATTCAGCGTCAGAAATACAATCTTCTCTTGTTGCTTTTTTAAAGCTTTTAAATAGACCAATTACTTGTTCTGAGCCTAATTGTAGTTCTCTTTTAAATTTAGATTTTAAACCTATCTGGGCAAGAATTGTTTCTATGGATCTACGGTGCTCCACCATTTTGTTTGAAGAAATAAATAATTTATATGCGTTGTCAAACTCCTGAATCTTTTTATTCATTATTTATTTCTCCATTACGACATAATAAGTTGCTTTGCCTTTACCTTTTCTACTAATTAACCCCAACACTATTAATTTTTTAAAATCTAATGCTCTTGTTGCTTTTGCACGGTTAGCTAACTTTGCATAATCACGATCAGCAATGAACCCATTTTCTTTAATAAAATCAAGTATTTTTAGATGATAAGGTTGCAAATTAGTCTCTGGATTGGCTCCAACTTCCGGAAGATTTTTTTGGACTCTTAAAAGTTCATCAATAATTCCTTCTGTAAAATACTCTAGCCATGTGGTGAAATCAATTTTATCTACCAGTTCATAATAATTGCCAAATTCTCCTACTGTCTGAAAATACTTTGTAACATTTTGATTGTAATAATTCTCGAAGCTAAAAAGGTTAAAAGTATTTAGACCCATTTCAGCTAGTAAAACTTTTGTGGAAAGACGGGTCGTTCTGCCGTTCCCATCCATAAAGGGATGAATAATTACTATTTGCTTATGAAAAATACCGGCTAAAATAAGCGGATCAATTTCGTTTCGGCTACTATTTACAAACTCAATTAGATCTTCGATTAGCTTCCTTACATCTTTTGCATCAGGAGGCATATATATAACTTTTCTAGTTCTAGGATCATTTACAACTACTGGTTTTTCTCGCAGTTTTCCAGATTCAAATTTAGGTAGTAATCTTTCAGTAATTTGCTTCTGAATTTGTAGGATAAGATTAAGCGATAATTTGATTTTTCCTTCTTCCAACTCTTTGTTTAGTCCCTGCAATGCTTGGTTGTAATTCAGCACTTCCTTTTCACTATCTCTGATATGAGCAGGTTTAGATTTGAGGATTTTTTTAACTTCTGTTAAAGGAAGGGGATTGCCTTCAATACTAGTTGAGGCGTAAGTTGAGACTGCTCTTGCTATTTTCTCCAACTCTACTAAAACAACATGGGGAAATCGCCTATTATTGAGTTCATTTACCAAACTGTTAACTCTCTTAATATTACTTAAAAGGCCATTAGTAATGGTATACTTAGGTTGGAACATATAGACGTATTATAGACGATTATTATACGATTTTCAAGGAGTAAAATTTCGATCCCTGTGGCAGAGATGGATCACTTTTTATGGTGCCGACATTCGCTCCCTAACAGTAAGCAAAGCTTGCCTTTTGCTATTGCAAAACGTAAGGTACTTTCACGACAGGGACCATTCGGTAAAATTCAGTATATCCCAAACTTTTTGTAAGTTTTTGATATATAATCACTTACAGTATGAGTGGAGAAAAACTTACCAGAGCAGATATTAAACAAGTTTTGCCCCACCGAAGACCGTTTATGTTTTTAGAAAGCGTTGAAGAATTAGAACCTGGCAAACGGGCTGTCGGTACACTTTCAGATTTAAGAGAACCGGATTTTGATTTTTTAAGAGGACATTTTCCAGATTTTAGGGTAATTCCGGGCGCAGTTATAATGGAAACCTTAGCAGAATTATTAGGTGTAGTTGCTGCATCTGGATTATCTGAAGGAGGAAATAAAATTGGAGTTCTTGTTGAAGATAACATGCGTTACCGGCAAATGGTTAGGCCAGGAGATGCCTTACGTTTAGAAGCAGAGGTAACTGCTATGAGAAGAAATATAGGGAGAGGTAAGGTGAAAGCCCTGTTGGGAGAAAAAGTTGCCGCGGAGGGTGAAATTACTTTTGCACTTATTGATAAACCAGAAAATCTCTAATACAAAAGTTATGAATACTGATATAACAACCTAAACATTAGTTCGAATCCTGCTTGGGTTCTGGGTTATAGGCTTAATTTTGATAAGTTTTCCACAAAATTTTGAGGCTAAAAATTGCAGTTCGATCAAAAATAATCTGGTGACCCCACGGGGATTCGAACCCCGGTAAGCAGGCTGAAAACCTACTGTCCTAGACCACTAGACGATAGGGCCAA
>CAYICR010000023.1:0-11586 GCA_964361925.1 uncultured Gammaproteobacteria bacterium | reverse complement strand
TTCCCCGAGTGGTAGGTTTTGTGGATCTCCCGAAGCTGAGGACTAGTCACATGGGTATAAATTTGTGTAGTTGCAATATTTTTGTGCCCAAGCATAATCTGAACGCTACGAATATCAGCGCCATTGGAAAGCAAATCAGTCGCAAAAGAGTGCCGTAGGGTATGAACGGTGGCATCCACAGGAAGGCGGGCAGCTTTCACATACTTTTTCACAATCCGCTCAATCGTACGCACCGTCAGCCTCATTTTCTCACCTCTATTTTCCTCCATCACTGCGCCCGAATAACGGATGAAAAGCGGACGGAACGAATCGGTTCTGACCTCCAAATATCTCTTCACCCAATCCAAAGCTCGGTCTGAGATGAAAACCACCCGGGCTCTATTGCCCTTACCAATCACCCCAAACTCTCTTCTGTCCAAATTCATAGAGTCACGATTTTGCTTCACCAACTCTGATACCCGAAGCCCTGTAGAAAACAAGAGTTCCAAAATAGCTCTGTCGCGAATCCCTTCTTCTTTGGACGTATCTACCGCAGTAACCATCTGATCCACCTGACGGCGTTCCAGAAATTTCACGAGCGTATTCTCAGTCTTGGGTAAATCGATTTTGGATGGCTCCAGTGTTTTGTAGTCATTTTTTATAAGAAAACGCAGGAACGACCGAAGCGCTATCACATAATAATTCTGCGTCACGCGAGCCAGGGTCATGCCTTTGGCGTCATATCTATTGGCCAAATGCACGCGGTATTTTCGAACAATAGCTAAATCCAGGTCTGAAATTGTTTTATCTGGCGTGGTTGTAGTCAACCAGTTTTGAAAAGAAGCCAGGTAATGCCGGTAATCACGGATAGTTAATTTGGAACAGTTCCGTTCAATTTCCATGTATTCCAGAAAAGTATCTATCAATTCGGGCAAAGGAGGCACTGACGTAAACATACTATTATTATGCGACACGGGACAATAGATGTCAAGACAAAAGCTTGACATACTCACCAAAACTCGAGATAATTACTTTATGGGGATAAGCGAAGCACCACCAGGACCCAAACCAATTGCCAGATTTCACCCAAGACACCATCAAGGAAACGTCAACCGAATGGGCAGAAGAGATTTCTTTCGGGCTGCTGCTGGAGGCGCACTTGTTGGAATAGCAGCGGAGGGTGCAATTCTTGCCGGTTCTTATCGAAGAAAAATAGGCAGGACTGCGATAGATGCTGTAACCGCAGGCGTAAACGCAATCAGAGAAGCCATTGACCCCGCAGCCATGCTTTATGGAGAACCCATCCAATTTGATCCCTCCCAAGAAGCTCCACGTACCAACGAACAAGGACACGTACTCTTAGCCAAGCCCCCCTATAGACAAGATGTTTTAAAACTTGATCTAAATATATATGATCCAAGCCATACTCCTGTCCTCACGCTTCGAAGAGGCAGACCTACGCTTTCTGCTGAAGAAGTAGAATTCACTTCTGCAGGAACCATATCAACTGGACACAACCCCCCTCCTCTTGCCACAGGGGCTCATTTCGGCACTGCAGTCGCAGGAGAATCCGTAGCTCCGAAAGCACAAACATTTAAAACCCTCGCTCCTTCCTCTGAAACAGAAGCAACTTTCTCTGTCTGGTTTTTGCAAACAGATAGAAAAGGACACCCGGTAAATCCCCGCACCAATAGGCAAGAATTTTATGAAGATGGACAAGAAGTGCGCTATTACATATCAGGCCTCCAAGTGAGACGAACCGAACTTGCTAAATAAGCCCATACTCCCCGCAATTTCTCTATAAATATACCAGAGGAGTCGGAAATAGCCTCAAAAATTATACTTTTCATCCCATAGTAGGGGAGTCTGGAAAATCCCAAAAATTATGAGAAAAAATATAAATAGGTTATAGCCCTTCCGGTCGGAGAGGAAATTTAACTATATGTTTTACAAAAAAACAGAGTCATAAAACTTAATTCAAACCAGGAGAGCGTGACCTCATCGTGTCGCAAAAGTATTATTGTACGACATAAGCACATGAGCTTCTCCGCGGCTTTCTATGTCGTTATTTTTCAAACAAGACCAGCGTCCTCAATACACAACAAACAACTAATCCGCTGTATGTGCAGGGTGCCCTTTCTTTGACGCGCTAGAAGAAAATGGAACAACAAGCACTACACTTGCTCACATGATAAAATAAATACACAATCTTAGGTCATCCTGGAGGGACGCTCTCTTAACCATGTTATAGGAACTAGATTTAGAGCCATAAATCAAGCTAAACGCATGATTTTAACCTCAATAATGGTCGAAACAGATATTCGTATTTTTTTCATTTCCCGAATACGAAGCGTTCATCCCAGTTCGCTGAGCAGAGCGGACCCCCTACTCACGGTATAATCTTTGTATAATTCATGAGTACGTAGCCATGAAGAGAACCAGGGAAACTCGATCCACCGAATGAGTACGCTGTGAAAATTCACCCCAAAAACCCGTGAAAACCCACCACTTATCCACATTGGGCCCGTCGAAGTGTCCTATAGCAATCATATATCTATATCAAACTGTATCACCCTGTGGTTAGCACTCACCGGTGTAAACCAATAATTGAGCATAGAAGTACCGGAGGCTCCTCTTCTCCACTCTGAACAAAAAGTAATATTTTCCTAGCCCGATTAGCCTTGCCATGAAGTAGAAACAATAAGAATAGCAAACATGAGTACCGATACCCACACGTATTCCCAAATCACCCCCCGGAACAGCCTCTTTTCTAGCCATACATGCGAAATACCTACAATCGTATAAAAGAATCCAGTAAGAAATATAGCAACAACGGTGGGCGTAGTTGGCCAAAACCACAACAAAACTCCCACTTCAAGCAGACACAGCGAGAGAACAGATGACCACACGAGAGATTGACGAATAGATTTCTCGTAACTAATTACCATAGATTGAAACACTGCAAGAAAAGAGGTCATCAATAAAACTAAACCTGTCACGTATATAGGAAGCACAAGAGTGCCTGTCAAAGAATACAACACGGCGGTGAGAAAAAAGTAAGAAAAAAATGTGGTAACAAACGAAACAATACGAGCGCCTGAAAGAAGCGGAATTGTGCGAAGCGCTGAGATTATATGAATATTTTGACTTAAATAAAGCGAATACAGTCCTCCCGCATACAACACGGTGATAATAAGACGAGATAAAAATCGAGGAGGAATAAGAAAATAAAACAATCCTACTGATAAGGTATACAAAAAGATCGGTAAAATAAATACATACAACGAGCGCTTCTCCCCTACATCTGTATATACTGAAAGAAAAAATAAAAATCCAGACAACAAAGACAAAATAAAAGTAACATAAAACCCCGAACGTCCTAAAAGATTTTCCGATACGAAAAGCAATGTCGCGCAAAACACTACGGCAAGAACAAAACGCTGTCTTTTATTTATCGAAAGAATAAAAGATTGGGGAACGCGAAGAACGCGAAACAATCTTTTCCTTAACAAGCCGAATGGTTTTGTACTCATGTCTTATTCACCAATAAAATGCTCTGGAATATCACAATTTGAGTATACTTTTTGTACATCATCAAGATTTTCGAGCTTGTCCATAAAAGAAAGCACTGATTGCGCGCTGCGCGCATTTTCTATCAAAACGGTAGTAATCGGCTTTCTCACTAATTCTGCCTCGCTTATGTCTATACCTGCCAAAACTAATGCATCCCTGACCTTTCCAAGCGCTTCAGCAGTAGTAGAAATCAGCACATGAGTAGTATCCCCTATCTCCTGCACATCTTCTGCTCCTGCGTCTACGGCAACAAGAAATATATCATCAAATGTTTTTCCAGATTTTACCACCAAAATTTCTCCTTTTGTATGAAATTGATACGCAACAGATCCAGGATTACCCAAAGTCCCCCCGTTTTTTTCAATCACAGACTTTACTTCAGGAGTCGTACGCTTCTTGTTATCGGTGAGCGCCTCTACGATGAATGCAACACCACCAGGAGCAAAACCTTCATATACAACCTCATCAAGCCTGGTAAAATCCTTTCCTCCTTTTCCAAGTCCCTTATCAATCGCGCGTTCAATGTTTTCTTTGGGCATATTTATCGCTCGCGCTTTGTCCACAAGAAGTCGGAGTTTGAAATTTTGCTCTGGATCACCAACACCGCTTGAGGAAACCGCTACCATAATCGCTTTTGCAAGCTTGGTAAACGCCTGGCCCCTTTTGGCATCGGTCGTGCCTTTTTGCCTTTTAATTTGTGACCATTTTGAATGTCCACTCATATTCAGCTTCTAGACGCTAGACGCTTCATTATAGCCTTTCTGTATTGACTTTTGCAACAAATAAGAGTAGTATTTCAAATTATAGTTAGCGTACCCCGCCCATGATTTTATCACTCAAAACACAAGCCATAAAAACAGCGCTTTCAGGAAATTGGAATAACGCAGTTACGCTTAACGAAGAAGCTTTAAAAGTTGACCCCAAAGACGTAGATACGCTCAATCGCCTCGCCTTTGCATACACCATGGCAGGTCATGTAAAAAACGCCAAAGCTACTTACCAAAAAGTTCTTGCTCTTGATATCAAAAATCCTATTGCGTTGAAAAACTTAAAACGTCTTAACTCAGACAAATCAAGCACGTTTGCCCAACACAAACCCCTCTTATTTTCTCGTCCGAATGAATCGCTTTTTTTAGAAGAAAGCGGAAAAACCAAAATAGTAGAACTGGTTAACATCGCGCCAGCACGCATCGTTATTCATCTAAATGTAGGAGAAGAAATGATTCTGCGAATAAAGCGTTTAAAAATTTTTATTCTTGATAAAAATCAAAAGTATATCGGCGTATTGCCCGACAACATCGGCAAAAGACTTATACGTTTTCTAAAAGGTGGCAATATATATGTATCGTATATTAAATCTGCAGACAAGAACAAAGTAGCAATTTTTATCAAAGAAACCAAAAGATCAAGCAGGTTTAAAAATCAGGCTTCCTTTCTCATTGCTGACAAGAGTCATTTTGTCTTACAAAAAAATCATCCCGCGATAAAACTTGAAGATGAATTGGACGATGAAGAGAACAATTACGAATTAGAAGAATCTTTGTGAAATACCACTCTACCCCGCGAAAGTGATTGCTTTACTTTACGATGATGATCCATATTCATCATGCTTTTCAAAGACCAAAGCGCCCACAGCACTGAAATAATCGCCAAAACTATCAATATCCACCAAATCATATCTAAAATACCTCTTTTTGAATATTATCTTTTCCTATACGAATAATAATATCAGAAATTTCAGCTTTCTGTATTTTTTTTGCAGGAAACTTCAAGAGTTTTGATAATTTACCGACCGTATATGAAGACTCTCCTGTGTATAAAATTTCGGATGTATTAATAATCTCCTTTGATGTATTTACTGCTACTACGTTACCCGATGTGTTAGTTATATAACGAGCAAGCCTATTCCCCAATCCTCCAACTCCTGTGCCATTTATAATTTCGATGCTTAAGCGTTCGGATGCAATAGTAGCATTAGCAAATAAACGTAAAGACAACTGGTCAATATTCACGGCATCAGAACTGGTAAGTGTTGAGAATTGGACAGCCGAAGGAGAAATAGATTTTGCAAAAAAAAGAATTCGTACCAAATCCAGAACAGTTAAATTTTTCGTTGAAAAATCACCATTATTTACTACGATACTTTGTATAATAGGAGCAAGGCTCCTCTCTTCTTCACTACTTTTGAAATACTCTGCGGTAATATCTTTTTTGGCAACAACAGTTGCATCTACAGGTATGGCTAGTTCCCTACTCACATTTTCCGCTGAAAGAGACAACGATACCCCATTCCTCTCCAAAGAAGAAGGAATAGTCAAAATTGAGACATTATTTTTTTCAGGCGAAAAAGAAACCAAAAAAACTGCTTTCTCTTGCCCAACAGACAGCCCTGAGACCGCAAGAGTAAAACGGTCTTTTCCATCAAACGTACTCTTTCGCACCACATCCAAAACTTTTAGGGCAATTGAACCAGCAAAAATTACCAGAAGAAACAGGCAGAAAAGAATACCAACACTTAAATTGTTATGAGAGGGCTCTTTCCCTCGTCTTTTAATAGGCATGATAAATCCTGCCAACAAGATTTATTGCTCGTCCCACTTTTTCTTTTTGGAGATAATTTCAGGAAGAACAAACGTAGGCGCAGTTGAAAAAATCATAGGCTTTCCATCTGACCCTTTTTTCTTTTTCTTTTTTTCTCCTTTATAAAATCCGCTTCCTTGCGCCATACACTATATAATACCGAATCCTTTTTATTTTTTCAACAGTGTTTCCAAAAATGCTTGTAATTCCGACGCAAGAGGAGCCTCCATCGTCATACGTTCTGCGCTTTTTGGATGAGTAAACGAAATTTTAGAAGCGTGAAGAAATACACGAGGCAGATGCAGTCTGTCATCCCGAGACGTTTTCCTACCCGCATACAACAGGTCGCCAAAAATCGGGTGATTTATGTGCTTGAGGTGCACTCTAATCTGATGCGTCCTCCCCGTCTTCGGATAAAGCTCCACCAAACTCAATTTCTCATTTCCTAATATCTTAGTATCATAATATCTTAATATCTTATACTTAGTCACCGCTTCTCTCCCATCTGCCAACACCCCAAAACGCATCCGATTCCATGGAAGCCTCCCAACAGGCGCGTTAATCTCCCCCTCTTCTGGCTCTACTAACCCATGAACAAGTGCGAGATATGTTTTCTCGGTTTTTCTTTCCTTAAACTGCGCTTGTAAATTAACAAATGCTTCTACGTTTTTGGCAACTAGAATAACGCCAGATGTCTCTTTGTCCAATCGGTGCACTATCCCCGCCCTAGACCCAAATACTTCTTCTGCGTTATACGTATCAATCCTCCCTATCTCCCCTTTGTCATCCTGATGAAAATCAGGATCTCCCTTGGTGGATTCCGGCTCGGAGGCCGGAATGACAGCCGTTCTTGTTTCTACCCACTCCTGCAACGTCACCTCGTCTTTGGTCGTATCCGCGCGATTCACAATCATCCCCGCGGGTTTATTAATCACCAATAAATCATCATCCTCAAATATTATGTGTGGTTCCATATGCTTTAAATCCTAATTTTAGAAAATTTAATTACTTTTCGTTCTTTTTTAAGAAGAAGAGAGAGGGCGAAGATAAGAATTCCCAAAGAGAGCAAGCCTTCAACTCCCATCACGATCAATAGCTTCTTTCCATTTTCCAATATATCTGTCAATAAAGTACTCGCGAAAAAACACGCAAGAAATACCAGACCCAAATGCGCGTCTTTCATTTCTCCCCTCCTATACCTTGGAAGCAAAAGAAAAAAGAACACCAAGGTCAAAACCAAAAGCACCAAGGGTGTAATATATTCAAGAAAAGGTAATGGTTTTTTCCTAATCAAATGGAGCGCGATCTGCAAAACATACCCTACTCCCATGGCTACCAACAATGAAACGGTTGAAAAATCAAAAAGTCTTTGGGTAGGAACTTTTTGAACAGATGCAAAATACAGTATGAAAACCACAAACCCAATTACTCCTCCTACGATAGAAATCCCAGGAAAATATGGAAGCGCCAAAAAAACCAATGGATTGAGAAAAGAAACAGTAAAATGATTTGCAACGTATAGCGCGCGGGCAAAAAACAAACCAACAACCATGGCTATAATCGAAATATTAAAGACCTGATCCATAGAAATGTTCTTTCGCAAGAGAATAAAATCATCTTTCGATAATCCGTACAAAGTAAATAAGAACGTAAAAAAACAAACGATGAGCGCAATACTCTCCATAACATTATTTTTTCTTTTTCAACATCAAGAAAGCCAAGTAGCTAAAACCAACAAAAGCAATCAATACCCCAAGCCATGTCAAAACTAAGGCAACTCCATAAAAATCAGCAAGTTCACCAACCAATATAATGGGAATCAGGGAAAATACTCCGGTCAATGAATTAAGAGCGCCATACACTTTTCCCCGATACGATTCACGTGTTTTTTCCTGAATAAGAGTATTGGAGGGCACAAAAATAAACGCATTCGTAAGACCAAGCGAGAATCCGAGAATTATCACCATCAAATGCGTATTCGGTGAAAAGCTCGCGCCAAATGGCAAGAGCATCACCGCAAAACCAGCCAACATCATCCCCAATGCCGCAACTTTATGACGCGAACGATACTGAAAATAATTGCCAATTAAAAGCGCCCCGATGACCATGCCAATCGCGGCGGGTGTGACAAAAAGAAGCGGAAATTGATCAACGCGGATATGCAGCACGTCTTTTGCATATCCAGGACCCAAAACCGCCAAGATAAGGATAATAAATTGAGAAAGAGCAAGCAGAAAAAGAGAACTATAGATTTCTTTCGTTTTACTAATTGCGTGCAAAGCACTCTTCACGTCTCCCATAATTACCGAAGGAGCGATTTGTTTCACTGTTTTAGAAGAATCTTCTAGTTTGGAAACCCTTATGAATGAAACACAAAGCGTAGCCAACAAGAACAAAAACGCAAGCACTGCAAAAGTAAGAGTTTCACCAAGCAACAATAATAATGGACCTGCAAGCGCGTACGCCACAAGTACTGACCCATAAATTCCTATGCCAAAAAGCGCATTAGCAGACATAAGATTATCTTTTTTTATTAAAATCGGGATCATGGGCGTTTCCGCAGGGACGAAAAATTGCGTAATCACCGATACGAAAAAAGCGACAAGATAAACAACAGTCAGCTCTGAATGAAAGAACACCACAAAAAGAAGAAGAATCGTTCGTAAGAAATTGGTCAAGAACAAAACTCTCTTCTTGTTCCATCTGTCCACCAAAACCCCAGCCAAAATTCCTAACAATACCGCAGGAAGCGTAAATGCCAAAACAATACCTGATACCGCAGTATTAGAACCCGTGAGCTTAAATGCCACGATAAGCAAGGTAAAGTTGAGCAGATTCATGGAGATTTGAGAAAAAACTTCAGCTAACCAAAGAAATAAAAATGGCTTAACAGATAGCGTTTGGAGGAACCGATTATTCATGCGTAAAACTAACTAATTTACTTTTTCGCTGTATTCACCAGTCCGAGTATCTATACGAATACTATCCCCTACATGAAGAAACAGTGGCACCTTTGTAGTTACCCCATTCTCAAGCGTCGCGTCTTTATAAATATTGGTCGCGGAATTTCCTTTTATCGACGGGCCTGTATCGGCAATCTTAAATTCCATTTTTGGCGGAAGCATAAGAGAAAGTGGTTCATCCGCGTAAAAACTAATCGTAAAATTCATACCCTCTTTCAAAAACTCGTACCCATCCAAGACGCCAAGCGGAATTTCGACCTGCTCAAAAGTCTCGGGATTCATAAAAAACGCGCTTTCTGGATCCTGATATAGATACTGCATGTCTTTCTTGGTCACCGCGACATTATTTACTCTCGCGCCGTTAATAAAACTTTTTTCAAAAATTGCGCCACTCCTTACATTCTTCACTTTTACTTTTATATTGGCGCTCCCCCGCCCCATCTTAATGTGTTCGTAGGAAAGAACTTGGAAAAGATTACCATCCTCCTCATACACCACTCCTGATTTTAATTCTGTTACACTAATCATAAAAAAACGACTGTCATTCTGAAAATCTTCGTCATTGCGAGCGTCGCCAAAGCGACCGAAGCAATCTAGTTTAAGCTCTGCGTTTTATTCGAATCAACCCGGAGCACGCTATCGTCTCCACTCCCTTTTTCTCCAAAGCATCCAGGTAAAGATTTGCTCCTATAGAATCTGCTGCCATGTGGCCACAATCAATCACGTTAATATGAAGCTTACGAAGCTCTACCACCGCGTCTTCTGGAACATGCATCTCAATCACCGTGCCCACCCCAGCTTTGGCCAATTCTACATAAAGCTCTTTGGAAGGATTGGTTCCGCCCGTAAAGCTCATCATTATTTTCCCTGCCCTACTTTTCTCAGAACCAGCGACAATACTGGGTCCTGATTTTCCTTTATGTGCTTCGGCAAATTCTGGAATCTCATTAATCGCTTCAAGTATGTCTCCAACCGTATCAAACTTTCCTTTATCCAACATCTTCTGCATGAAATGATTTCCCATGTTATCCCAAATAGTATGAAGCGCCATAAACGGCACGCCCAAAAGCCTGGCTGCGTCCACTGCTTGATTGTGATTGATAGGACCAAAGCGTCTTTTCACATACCCCTTCCTCTCCTGAAACAACGCGTCTGCGACATTTACCGGCACCCCTGATTTGGCATACATGTCAATTTGCACATCCATCACATCGTGAAGACTTGCCAGCGCGTGTCCGCCTGGATGATGGGAAATTAAAAGGTCAATTCCCAATCCTGAGCCTGTCGAAGGATGGTTAAGCCGATCAAAAAGAAGCACTTCAGAGGCATCCGCGTCAATTCCTGCCATTACTTTTTTAATCTGCTTCTTGGGGTCTCCCAAAAGCAGTCTGGAGTCAGAATACGGATTAGTGAGGGATTCGTAATCAAACAACTTTTTTTTCTTCTCTGGCAATTCGTCAAATGCCTTCTTTGCCTTTGCAAGGTGCTTTTTCACCCCATCAGCACCACGAGGATCTGCCGCAATTCCCATCTCTATCGCCAAATCATATATTTGTTGAAGTGTCATAGGAGAAAGTATATAATATACAAGTACAAATTGCAAAGAGTTACCCTTGGCCGGGTGGTGGAATGGTAGACACGCGAGTCTCAAAAACTCGTGATCGTAAAGATTATGGGAGTTCGACTCTCCCCCTGGCCACACTTTATCAAAATCAGTGTAAGCTGAGACTGATAAAGTGTACAAAAGGAGGAGAGGTTTGTCCTGAGCTAGTCGAAGGATCAAAGTGTTTCATTTTTTTAATTGTTTAATCAGATAATTTGATTTGCTAATAACTTTCTTGCCAGTTTCTGTTTCTATTTTCTTCCTTGCAACCCTCGCCACACCACCGCCTCGACGGGCAACTTTTCTGTTTTTGTCAAAGGTATCAGGTTTTTCTTTTTGGGATATTTCGGTTGTGCTAACTTCAGCTAACATATTTAAAACCAGTTCAAGATTAGTCATATTATCGCGCAAGCTTTGCATTTTTAACCCTTTATGACGCTTGTATTGTTTGGTAGTTAAACCTGCCCAGGCAAAAGTAATGTCGTCAGTGAGGATCGCAAATTCCAATCCCTCTTTTGCCCCTCGTTTCTCCCATTCATCAGTCAGTTCTTTTCGTATCTCAATGCTTTTTAACCGTTGATTGATCCATTCCCGCGAATAACCCTTCTTAAGGTAAGTTTGCATGGCCCGATTGATAGCTTTTTCCGGATCCTCTGTTTCCTCTATTCGTTCATAACCTACGCGAGCAAGCCATAATTTAAATGGCTCGGCGTTTGGTGAAGGAATTGACTGAATAATCCGGAACATAGTTTCGGTATCTGCTGTATCTGTCAGACGCATTTTGCCATCGCTCGCCTGCATTTTCAAAGCGTGACATTTTGTCACGGTTTCACTTCCTTCTTTTTTTAACCTCGCTTTAAGTTTGCGCCAATAGGCCAGTGCATCAAC
>CAYICR010000022.1:5443-12138 GCA_964361925.1 uncultured Gammaproteobacteria bacterium | reverse complement strand
ATTGCCGTGATTTTTTATGAGTATTAAATCTGTATGTCCTCCTGAAACTATGAGGCCAAGGGCGGGAAAGCTTATCTTTTTGTCATTGCGGGCCCCGATAATATCGGGATCCCGATGCGTCGGGGCTTGACCCGCAATCTCCCTGTCGTTAAAACTTGCCTGCCTGCGGGCAGGAGATCCCGCATCAAGTGCGGGATGACACGAAGAAATCCAGTTAGCATAAATGTGGCCAAAGAGATGGTTAACAGGAATAATAGGTTTGTTCCAGGCAAATGCGAGAGTCTTTGCTGTTTCTACTCCAATAAGGAGAGATCCGATAAGCCCCGGTCCTATGGTTACTGCGATTGCGTCTATTGCTTCAGGAGTAGTTTTTGCAACAAAAAGCGCTTCTTTGATAACAGGGATTATATATTTGGATTGTTCGCGCGCTGCAGCTTCTGGGATAATACCTCCAGTTTTGGCGTGAAGACCAAGAGATGTGGCGATAATATTTGAATGGATTTGTACGAATGGCTGGTTGTTTTTTTTCTCAACAACACTAGCTCCTGTTTCATCACAACTTGTTTCGATTGCAAGAATTTTCATGTGGGGAGATTATTTTCGGATTGTGACGGTATCGCCCATTTTTATATTGTATTTCTTCGAAAGACCCGCATTAATTTCAAGAACTTTATCTGCAGGCTCTTCGGGCTTGTACAACAAAAGAGTATCGCCAGCAGTTGTTGGTGGTTGCACATTTTCAAAAATACCAATTATTTTGTTCTCCTTGATAAAAAGAATATCTATTGGGAATTTCATGTTTTTCATCCAGAACGTATGGTACCCTGCTTTTTCAAATTCAAACAACATGCCATAGTCTGTGGGCATATTTGGTCGTCCTGATAATCCAGTTTCTGTTGTTTTCGCATCAGATGCGAGGTACAATTTAAACGTTTGCTTATTCACCGTGGCTTTGGGCATTTTTTCTGTTTTTCCAATCGTTGGTAAAAAAGTCGGGAGTGGTTTTCCTTCACTGTAATCCATATATATTTTTCCACCCACCACAATAGTGAGGAGTAATATAAATAACGCAATTATTTTTTTCATAGTTATAAATCTTTTTCGAGTAATTTTGCGATCGCGCTTGTTGATTTATTATCGACTTGTTCTATCACATCAACAAGTATTGATCCTGTTTTTTTTGCTTGTCGTTCTTTATGTGCTCTATATGGATCACCAGATGTTGTTGCTATGAGGGTAGGACAAAGCTGTTCGATTATATCATCGTACTGCTCATTTGTCCAAAAAGGTGGAAGCATTATTATTATGTCAACAAAGCGAATTGCGCCTAAGACTTTTGCCCTGTCTTCCTGTGTATTGATTGGGCGATTTGGACCCTTTATTTTTTTTATTTTTTCATCGTTTTCCAAAAGAACGAAAAGGTAGTCTGCTTTTTCTTTCGCTTTTTTTAAAAATTCCACGTGTCCCAGGTGAATAACGTCAAAACAGCCACCTACCAACACGACTCGTTTGCCCTTCTTTTTAAGTTCATTGCTGAATTCAATCGCTTCACTGACCTTTAGAATGCTATTCATAATTCAGAATTGGTTACTGTGTTCCACGAAGGAATATTGCTTGCCAAGGTCTGTAGTTGGAGGTATATTTTTCTGAAATAATCGTTTTTCCATTTTGTTTTACTTCTCGGGTGAAATATACGCTTGCTCCTGCAGCAGCGAAATCAATTTGTTTCACAACGCCTTTTGGGAGAGTGGGGTCGTCTTCATACTTGGGTTCTGGCGCAGGAGAGGTAGAGGTAATGATGGGCTTACTCAAAGTAACTATACGTCCATCGCTTGTTCCATACAGAAAGAAAGAAATTCGTTGAGTCGCTTGGTCTACGATAGTTTGAATGAGTATGTGATGTCCAGTATCATTTTTAAAACTAAGATCAACGCTTGGAGTATAAATAGCCGCGTCAAATCCAGGATCAGAATCCTGCTCGTAGTAGCTTACTCTGTACGCGTGGGCGTGGCGCTGGATGATTGGAAGCCCTGAATTTAATAGTGCTCGAAAAAAAGTAGTTGAAACCTGGCACACCCCGCCCCCATCTCCTAAAACTGTTTTTCCGTTTTCAATAACGTATGCCTGTTTAAAGCCCGTAAGATTTGATATATCACCAAGTACTTTATTGAAAGAAAAAACTTCATTGGGAGCAACCAAAACACCGTCGAGTTTTTGCGCAGCAAGGGTAATATTGTATATTCTGTTGGGGATAGATCCAGCAAACAGCGATGTACCAGTCCCAACCAGTTCTTTAATACCCAAATTGTTTACCTCATTAGTTGTAATATTGGGCTGTAGAATACGAATCGGAATCTCAATAGAAAAGGTCTCTGCTTTACGGTTTATTAATAATTCTTTCTTGTTCTCAAGATCCTCTTTAAGTTTTGGTATGTCTACTTCTTTTCCTTCGCTAGATGGACGAAAAGTAGCGACTTTGCCGTTTTGAAATCGAAAGAGGGCGTCGACTGGTTCTACCTTTTCTTCCTTAATGATTGGTTCAAGCTTGGTAAGTAATATATTTTCGGAATATCGGTATGCTGGGGGTAAATATATTCCGCCTGCGTAAGCTTGAAAAACAAGACTGAGATTTGAGAACATGTTGTCAGATCGCCCTATGGTATAGGCTTGTTCAGATAAGAGGCTTGAATCGTATCCATACTCAATTTCTTGCGCGGTTGTGGTGATATCTTTGGTGGGAGTACGAAACACGAATGTGGTCGAGGCAAATTGAACGTTGCGTTGCTCAAAATAAGCCTTGGCTTGTTCTTTGGTCTTTCCTCCAAAGTCGATGCCATTTACCACAATGCCTGGATAAATTACACGAGCGTAGTGTTGTTGGAAGTAAATAAAGATAAAACTTGTTAACAGAAATAAACCGAGTGAGACTCCCATGGAAAACCAAAACGCCCCTTTTAAAAAAATACGTATTTTCTTGTTGGATAGAAATTTTTTTTTGATATCAGGTAATATTTTTTTAAGCACAATCAAAACGAACGTCATTGCGACGAAGCGGTATTGGTATTATACTATAAAAGAGCATATGGGAGAAAATACCGTTTTTACTACACCTGTTCAGGGAGGATCAATTCCTACTGCGCAACCAATTCAAGCTGTGCCTCTGGTACCGGTACCACAAGTATCCTCGTCGCCTGTTTTGTCAAGTCAAGGTGAGAGTTTGAGTAGGCCACCTGTTCTTGATGAGAGTGGAGGCGGTTTCCCGTTTGGAAAAATTCTCAAGATTGTTATTGGTGCTCTATTGGTAATTATTCTTGTATTTATTGCGATAGTGGTCGTATTGCCAAAAATTCAAAATAGCGGAGAAAAAGAGGCGGTAATTACCTATTGGGGGCTTTGGGAAAATGAGAATGTGATGAAAGGAATTATAGCCGATTTTCAGAGACAAAATCCAAAGATAAAAGTCATATACGAAAAACAAAACATTAAAGAGTACAGAGAGCGTGTAACAACTCGGATTGCGAATGGAACAGGGCCAGATATGTTTATGATTCATAACTCCTGGGTGCCTATGTTTGCAGGTTTGTTGACTCCTGTTCCAAGCAGTGTGATGAAAAACGAAGAGTTCCAGAACGCATATTATCCTGTTGTTCAAAGAGATCTGATGCGAAATGGAGCGATATATGGTATTCCCGCAGGTATAGATACGCTATCAATGTATGTAAATAAAGATATTTTTGAAAGCGCGGGTATAGAGGTGCCCACTATGTGGGATGACTTTGCCAATGTTGCTCGTAAGCTTACTGTGAAAGACGAACAGGGAAGGATAAAAACCGCGGGGGCTGCGCTTGGTACGTTTGACAATATAAATCATGCGCCAGATATAATTTCATTGTTGTTTTTACAAAATGGCGCCGATTTAAGAAATTTATCTGTAACCAATCAAAATGCATCTGATGCGCTTAGTTTTTATACTTCTTTCGCAAGAGATGCGGGAAGCGTATGGGATGAGACCCTGGATCCTTCACTTCTTATGTTCACTCAGGGAAATTTAGCTATGTATTTTGGATACTCATGGGACTTTTTTGTTATAAAAGCTTCAAATCCAAACTTGCCATTTGATATTCACCCTGTTCCGCATCTGCAAGGAAAGGAAATGACAATCGCAAGCTATTGGGTAAATAGTGTTCCTATAAAAAGTAAGCATCAAAAAGAAGCAATGTTATTCATGAAGTATTTAGCAAAGATGGAAACTCAGCAAAAGCTTTTTGCGGATGCTTCTAAAACCCGCTTTTTTGGTTTTCCATACGCTCGTTTAGATATGGCTTCATTATTGAAAGATAATCAATATGTATATCCATTTATAGCTCAAGCAAAAAATGCGAGCTCTTCATTTTTTGCTTCAGATACGTACGATAATGGTTTGAATGCGCAATCAAATGTATATTTGGGAAATGCAGTTCGTGGAATGCTAAATGGTGACTCTGCCCAAACAGCTGTCGATACTCTTACTCAGGGAGTTTTACAGATTCTTCAGAGATATGGGCAGCAGTAAGCGGGACATTATTCATACCCTGCTCTATCATGATATTTTTGAATATCCTCTTTCTTATAATCAATTATGGTCTCTTTTGATCTGTACCTCAAAAAAATCTATTTCAAAAAAACAGTTTAATCAATATATATCGTTATTAAAGCAAGAAATTATTCTAAACAATGGATTTTTTTGTTTAAGAGGCCGATTAAAAATTATTCAACAGAGATTTTTAAGAGAAAAAGAGAGTAATAAAAAGATTATGATTGCAAAAAAGGTGGTGTGGTTTTTGCGTAAAATTCCTACCATTCATTTTATTGGTCTGAGCGGAAGCGTTGCTCTGAAAAATGCCCAAAAACATGATGACATAGATTTATTTTTTATTGTACAAAATAACACTATCTGGATAACCCGATTTTTGGTTTTTGTTGTTTTGGCGGTACTAAATATTGGAAGAAGAAGGAAAAAGAGAAAAGTAGCCAATTTAATTTGTCCCAATATGTTTTTGACCTTATCATCTTTGGAAATTTCTAGGTCAAAAAGAAATATATATACTGCTCATGAAATTATTCAAGTTGATCCCCTGTTTGATAGAAGCGCTATTCACGATCTATTTCTGTACTATAATAGGTGGGTTCTTGATTATATGCCCAATTCTTTTCGTATAAAAAAAGTTGCTGTTGGAAGAGTTTCATGGAATTGGTTAATAGTAGTTGAGAAAGTAGCAAGAATGTCACAGATGTGGTATATAAAAAGACATATTACCACAGAAATTATTTCAGATACTATGCTTGCGTTTCATCCAAAGAGTTATGAAAAACAGATATTACATGAGTTTGAAAGGAGAAGAAAGAAATATGAAGAAATATAAGTTGGTTGCATGCGGTGGCACGTTTGATTACTTCCATAAAGGGCATGAGGCAATCATTAAAAAAGCTTGTGAAGTAGGAGAACAGGTGGTGCTAGGAATTACTACGGATAAGTATGTTGCTTCTCATAAGCAAGGTTTGAAGATTAGTTCGTACAGCAAGAGAAAAAAAGAAGTAGAACATTTTTTGAATGCCGAGGGCTTGAAACATGTAAGAATTGTTCCGCTTGAGGATAACGAGGGCACAACTGTTTCACGTTCCGATTTGCAAGCTTTAGTCGTGACAGAAAATACCATAAAAACTGCGGGGTTAATAAATGCGAGACGCGTAAAGCATGGTTTTTCACCTCTTGAAATTATCAATGTCCCTTTGATTTTGGATCAAATGGATATTCCTATCTCTTCAACAAGAATTAGAAACGGTGAGATCAGTCGGAATGGTAAATCCTGGGTAAAAAAGGAATGGCTTATGAAGAATTTGATATTGCCAATAATTTTACGTCAAGAGTTTCAAAAGCCCTGGGGAGAGGTGGTTGGGGAGATAGTCTTTAAAAAAAATCATCCATGTATTACCGTTGGAGATATAACTACAATATATGCAAATAAGCATAATATAGGACAACAGCTTTCAGTGGTGGATTATATTGTTGAGAGAAAAAAAAGGTTCTCTTCGCTTGAACAGTTGGGTTTTTCAGGAGCAGAAACGGTTCATTTTATTGCTAATCCTCATGGCGTAATCGTGAAGGAAATGTGGCCGTTGATGAAGAAATGTTTTACCTCTTTATTTAAAAATCGTGCGGTAATTCTCGTAAATGGAGAAGAGGATTTATGCGTTGCTCCCCTTCTTCTTTTGGCGCCCCTTGGCTACAGGGTATATTATGGGCAACCCAATAAGGGCATGGTAAAAGTCGATGTGACAGAAGAGATGAAGGGAAAAGTTCATGAGTTGATTTCTCAAATGAAACTACTATGAGTCTTGGTCTTTACTAGAGGTTATTGACAAGTATTTAAATATACTATACTATTTGCACTGCCTCAGGAAAGATAGGCAAAAATCAAAATTCCCTCATTATCGCATGAGGGATTTTTTACTAAATATATGAATAATCAGAAAATTTATTTGACACAGGAAGGCATAGAGGATCTAAAAAAAGAATACGCTCAGCTTTCAAAAGCCAAACGTCCAGAGATTTTAGAGCGCTTAACCCAGGCTCGTAACATGGGCGATCTTTCGGAAAACGCGGAATATACAGCAGCTCGCGAAGAGCTTTCTTTTATCGATGGAAGAATAGATGA
>CAYICR010000022.1:0-5343 GCA_964361925.1 uncultured Gammaproteobacteria bacterium | reverse complement strand
ATTAAAGTTAAGCTTGCTTCAATTTGTGGTACAGATATAAATATTTATGATTGGAATTCTTGGGCCCAAAGTCATATCAATCCTCCAATAGTAATTGGACATGAAGTAGTAGGAGAGGTGGTAGAAATAAATGGAAAAAATCCTCAAGGTATTAAAAAGGGAGATTTAGTTTCTTCTGAGACTCATATTTTTTGCGGTACATGTTATCAATGTAAGATAGGAAATAAACATATTTGTGAAAATATGCAGCTTTTTGGAATAGGAAGAAGTGGTGGGTTTGCAGAGTATGCAATTATTCCGATAAAGACCTCTTGGAAAAATGATGCGTCTATTCCTCTTGAGGCGATGAGTTCTCAGGAACCGCTTGGAAATGCAGTTCATGTGGTAGATAAAGCACAGGTGAAGGGTAAAACGGTATTGGTAACAGGACTTGGCCCTACGGGTCTTTGCGCGGTTGCTGTTGCAAGAGCGTATGGTGCGAGAAGAGTTATTGCAATTAACAGGGGAAAATACAGAAGAGATTTGGGCAAAAAAATGGGAGCTGACGAGCTATATGAAAATCTTCCTGCGCAATATATAAATCAAATTGATGTTGTTCTGGAAATGTCAGGAAGCGAAAACGCAATTCAGAGCGCGTTTGAAGCAGTGAGGATTGCGGGAACGGTTATAATTTTTGGTATTCCTAAAAAGGATATAACTCTTAATTTTGGAAAGATTTTTATTGATAAAGAATTAACAGTAAAAGGAGTTTTTGGAAGAAAAATTTGGGATACATGGCTTCAAGTTTCAGAACTTTTAAAATCAGGAAAAGTTGATTTGGGGAAAATGATAACCCATACATTTCCCCTAAAAGATTTTGAAAAAGCAATGTTGGTTATGAAGTCGGGAAAATGTGGCAAGATACTTTTGGTGCCATAGATTATGGATACATTTTATCAATTACTTGAAAATGCACAGAAAACATATAAAAGCCCCAGGGTTATAGAATCTGATGAGGGCGCATACCTCACTATTGGTGGCAAGAAAAAACTAAATTTTTGCTCGAGTCATTATTTGGGTCTTGCGGTTGATAATCGCTTAAAAAAAGCAGTAAAGCAAGCGGTTGATATGTATGGTATAGGTACAGGTTATCGTACTTTGGCGGGAACCCACGTACTCCATGTCACGTTGGAAGAAGCATTAGCGCGGTTTAAGAAAGCAGAGGCAGCAATAGTACTTACCGGTGGGTATATGGCCAATTGCGCGGCAATCCAAACTATTATCGGTAAAGAAGATATCGTTATTTCTGATGAATTAAATCATGCATCAATTATTGATGCGATAAAACTATCGCAAGTAAAAAATAAATTTATTTATAAGCATAAAGACGTTAAGGATTTAGAAGAAAAATTAAAAGAGGCTAAAAATCTGGCCAAAGCTCCAAAAACCGACGGAAACCCTCCGCTTATTTTAATTGTTACTGATGGAGTTTTTTCTATGGATGGAGATCTGGCGCCTCTTCCTGAAATCGTAAAGTTAGCAAGAGAATATAATGCTCTTACGATGGTGGATGATGCTCACGGTGAGGGGGTTTTGGGACATGGAGGAAGAGGTATCGTAGATCATTTTGGATTACATGGGCAAGTAGATATAGAAGTTGGAACACTATCTAAAGCATTTTCAGTAATGGGCGGTTTTATAACGGGAAAAAAAGTTCTTGTAGATTTGTACAAACAAAAAGCAAGACAATTTTTATTTTCCAGCGCTCTTACTATCCCTGATACGGCTGCTTTGATTGAAGCGGTAAAAATTCTTGAAGAGTCAGATGATCTTGTAGAAAAACTTTGGAAGAACGCCACATATCTGAAGAAAGAATTTAAAAAACTTGGATTTAATACAGGGAGTAGCGAAACACCAATTACGCCCGTTATTCTTTCGCAGGAGGATTTAGCCAAAGACTTCAGCGCAAAATTATTTGAGCTGGGCGTATTTGCAACTCCTATTGTTTTTCCAATGGTTCCAAAAGGTCGAGCAAGAATCAGGGTTATTCCCTCCGCATCACACAGTAAAGCAGATTTGGATTTAGGAATTAAAGCATTTAAGAAAGTAGCAAAAGAATTACATATTTTGAAATAGCTTTCAGAGTTTATTTTTCTTTTAAGATTATATGGGAAGAAAAAGAATTACCGAGTACGCCGCTAAATTACTCTTGTATAACGCGTTTGATTTACCCTATAAAGGAGTTTCGTGTCGTGGAGGTGAGCACGTAGGTAAGATGATACAGCTTTTAGACAGTAAAATATTTTATGTGGTAAAAGTTGATCAGGGAGTGAAGGGTAGATTTAAGAAAGGTTTAGTAAAGCTTAATTGTAAACCATCTGAGATTTCAGAAATCATTACATCTTTTGAGAAATTAGGATATTCTCGTTTTCTTATAGAACCTCAGATTATTCATAAGGAAATAGACGAGAAATACATTGCTTTTGAGAGGGTTCGTGAGGGGATAAGGATATATGCTTCAAAATCAGGAGGGGTAGATATTGAATGCCGTGCAAAAGAGGTGTTTCAGACCATCATTACCAGCGAGAAAGAGATTAATCGTGTAACAGAAGCTCTTTCTATTTCTTCGGATTTTATAAAAAAAATTCTTTTAGTTTTTGAGAACGCACACTTTTCATTTTTAGAAATTAATCCATTTTTGATAAAAGATGAGAAGATGTGCTTTTTAGATGTTGCGTGTGAAGTAGATAGTTCTGCTGAGTTTTTTGTAAATAATGCATGGACGAGTAGCGATTTTGTGACACCTAAGCAAAATCTTACCAAAGAAGAGCAGGAAGTAAATCAGCTTGCTGCCAATAGTCAGGCTTCATTCAAACTAGACGTTTTGCAGAAGGATGGTTCTATTTTTGTTCTTTTGTCAGGAGGAGGAGCAAGCGTGGTGATAGCTGATGAAATATATGCACAGGGATATCATCAGGAGCTTGCAAATTACGGTGAATATAGTGGAAATCCAAATAAAGAAGAGACGTATTTATATGCGAAAGCTCTTTTGTCTCTACTTTTTAAATCTCAAAGTAGAAAAAAAGTGCTTATTATAGGCGGAGGCGTGGCAAACTTTACTGATATCAGAGTTACTTTTAACGGTATCATACAAGCTCTTGGAGAACAGGCAGAAAATCTTCGCAAGAACAAGGTAAAAGTTTTCGTAAGGCGCGGAGGACCATATCAAGAAGAGGGATTATCTCAAATGTCAGAGTTTCTAAAAAAAGAGGATCTTTATGGAGACGTAAAAGGACCAGATGTAGTGCTTACCAACGTCGTGTTGTCAGCAATTTCATATTTACAATCATGATGAATATAGATCTTATACGCTCCACAAGTCCTTCGATATTGGTTCTTGGAAATTATGGAGCAATTATTCAATCAATTCTTGATTTTGATTATCTATCTGGGAAAAAAGAGTCAAGCGTGATGGGTATTATAGCTGGTGGGAGAAGGACGGTGAGATATTTTTTTGGAAAAAAAGAAATATTACTTCCCGTATATAGCGACATAGAGGGTGTGCCTCTTGAGAAAAGAAAACATGTTTCTTATGTACTTAATTTAGCTTCGGGTAGACGGGTTTTGGCTAACACCCAAACTGTTTTAAGGGTAATACCAAATTTGATTGGGGGAGTTATTTTTGCTGAAGAAGTTCCCGAAAAACATTCGTTAGAAATCTTCTCTGCACTTAAAAGTAAAAAGAGTTTTATAGTTGGTCCTTCAAGCATTGGACTTCTTATTCCTAAAGTTTTAAAACTTGGAGCAATTGGAGGAACAGAGGGGAGACAACTGGTGCAATCAAAACTGCTTGAGCCAGGAGACGTAGCGGTTTTTTCTTCATCCGGAGGAATGACCAATGAAATCATAAGAACTGTTATTGGGCAAGGACGGAGGCTGTCTTTTGCGCTTTCTTTTGGAGGAGAACGCTTTCCAATTTTTTCACCTACAGAAGCGTTTCTTGCAGCAGAAGATGATCCAAAAACTAAAACTATCGTATATTTTGGTGAATTAGGAGGAACAGATGAATATGAATTGGCAGATTTAATAAGTAAAAAAAAGATTAAAAAAGAAGTGATATGTTATATTGCAGGAATAGTCGCGGATATGTTTGAATCACCTCCTCAATTTGGTCATGCCAAAGCTTTGGCAAAGACCGATGTGGAAACAGCAGTTGCCAAAAAAAAGGTGTTGAAAGATGCGGGGGCAAAAGTTGCGGATTCATTTTCAGAATTTGTTGAAATGATAGGAAACAGTAATGGTAAAGTGGTTGAAGACAACGAAGAATATAGTATAATACAACAAGATATGACAGATAGAAAAAAAGCACTCATTGCCTCATCAATTTCTGGTGATATAGATGGAGAGCCCCAGATTTTGGGAGAGAATTTATTGAGTTTTGCCAAAGACCATTCTTTTGCTTATATCTCTGCCTCATTATTTTTGGGCAGAAAGATACAATCACAGCGGCTTGAGAAGTGTGTTGATTTCATACTCCGTCAGTTGGTAGATCATGGGCCTTATGTTTCTGGTGCGGTCAATACGATTATAGCTTCAAGAGCAGGAAAAGATTTAGTTTCTTCCCTTTCCGCAGGGCTTCTCACTATTGGTCCTCGTTTTGGAGGAGCTATTAATCAAGCAGCGAAGAATTGGCTCACTGGAGTCTTGTCAAAAAAACCAGCGTTTGATTTTGTAGAAGATTTTGCATCCAGAAAGGAATACATATCGGGCATTGGGCATAAAAAATATAGAGTTGATTATCCAGACCCAAGAGTGAAAGAAATTCTCGCATATACTGATGAGTTATCTCAAAAAAGATTTACCGTTTTTGCAAAAGGGGTAGAGAAAATCACTACCGAAAAAAAAGGAAATTTGATTCTCAATGTAGATGGTGCCATAGCTGCGGTGCTCTTGGATATTCTCTCAGAAGACGAACACACGTCGGATGAAGAATTATCAACGCTTATTGATACAGAATTTTTTAATGCGTTTTTTGTACTTTCCCGCTCTGTTGGATTTATTGCTCATTTTCTAGATCAAAAAAGACTTGATGAGGGGTTGTTTCGATTGGAAGAAGACCAGGTAGCGCTTTCTCGATAAGAATATGTATGCAAATACACGTCAATTTTCCTCTTTCAGAAATTCTTCATTATAAAATAGGCGGTAACGGCGCGTATGTTTTAGAAATTTCCTCAAGAAAAGATTTGCTTGAAGCTCTTGCCTATGTAAGGGCTCATAATATCCAGAAAGTTTTACCTGTTGGTATAGGTTCGAACCTCCTGGTCTCAGACAGTGGTTACGAGGGGGCAGTTTTATGGTTTAATG
>CAYICR010000021.1:0-12352 GCA_964361925.1 uncultured Gammaproteobacteria bacterium | reverse complement strand
TGTTGAAAGTAATCCAACACTGGCTTGGTAAATGTATGAAACGACTCAATGCGTTTGGTAATTGCAGTCAGCGTCTCATCTTCCCTGTTGACGTCTTGTCTTCCTGAAATTCGCTTCAAAGCTTCTTCGTCTGACACTTTTAAATAAATCACCCGATGTATATCTGTTTCAAAAGAGTCTGCTTGGGCGATGGTTCGAGGGAAACCATCCAAGATATATCCACCCAGATATTCAGGCCTTTGAAGATAATCTCTCACGATTTCAATCGTTTGCTCGTCAGAAATAAGATATCCAGCATTCATGACTTCTTTTATATGACGACCAAGCGGAGTGTGCTCTTTGGCAATTTCACGAAAAATATGACCCGTTGATAAATAAGGTAAATGCAAATTTTCAGAAAGTAAATTTCCTTGCGTTGATTTCCCTGATCCCTGAATGCCAATAAGAATAATATTCATCGTCTTAAAAATGCGTCGTAATTACGACTTACGATATTTGCCTCAATCGCTTTTACCGTTTCCAAAACCACGCTTACAATAATAAGAACGCTTGTTCCCCCCAAGAGTAAATCATTAAATCCTGTCATTGAGCTCGCAAGAGTTGGAAAAACCGCAATAGCACCCAAAAATAATGCGCCCGCAAGAGTAATACGAGTCAGTACAAAATTAAGAAATGCCGTGGTTGCAATTCCAGGCCGTACTCCAGGTATAAATCCACCATATTTTTGAATATCATCTGCTATTTTTTTGGGGTTAAATATAACCGCTGTATAGAAAAAAGTAAAACCAACTACGAGTAGGAAATAGACGACGTTATACACAACTCCATTGGGATTAAACCACGTAGAAACAGTACCGGCGATATTTCTCAAATCTATGTTTGCTGAAGAGGCAAAATAATTTGCGATCAATGAAGGGAGAAGAACCAATGATATGGCAAAGATAATAGGAATCACTCCCGCTTGATTGAGCCGAAGAGGAAGATGGGTTGTTGATCCACCGCTTGTTGCCTGATTCCCACGAAGTCTTTTCGCATAGTATATGGGAATACGCCGCGTAGCTTCGTTAATAAAAATAACCGCAGCTATAAGAACCACTGCAAACCCCAATACCAAAATAAGATTAAAAAGGTTTTCACCAGTTAAAGTCGAAATAGTTTTTCCAAACACAACAGGAAGCCGTCCCACAATGCCTGCAAATATAATAATTGAAATTCCGTTGCCAATTCCTTTTTGAGAAATAAGTTCACCAAGCCAAACTAACAACATCGTACCCGCGCTCATGGTTACGACAAAGGAAATCAAATCAATAGGGGAAAGCGTACCGATAATTTGTTGACTTCGAAGTAGGGCATACATACCAAACGCCTGAAGAATGGCAAGGGGCACTGAAAGCATACGAGTATATTGATTTATTTTTTGCCTACCCTGCTCTCCTTCTTTTGACAATTCTTCAAGTTTTGGAAAAAGAATGGTAAGAAGCTGAAGAATAATAGAGGCATTGATATAAGGATTAAGACCCAGAGCCATGACAGAAAAGTTCGCAAGTGTTCCTCCTGAAAATACATCTAAAAGACCCAAAAATTGATTTTGAGAAAACAGTGCTTTAAGACTTTCCGTATTCACTCCTGCCACAGGAATATGAGCAAATATTCTAAATATAAGAAAAATACCAATGGTGAAAAGGAGTTTTTTTTTAACTTCTTCTGTACGGATAATGTTTCGAAAAAGAGTGAGCAAGTTCCTCATACAAAGCAAAATTCTCTTGCTTGTGCGATTTATTCTTTAAATTCCTGAAAAGTTCCGCCTGCTTTTTTAATTTTTAACGCTGCTCCCTTTGAGGTGGGTAGTAGCACTTCAAGAGCAACTGATAATTCACCATTTCCTAAAATTTTTACGCCAAATATTTTTGCGTTTCCCTCATCAACCAAACGAAACGCTGCCAATGTTTTTATGTCAACTTTCGATCCCTTCGGCAATCTATTAAGCGCGTCTACATTCAGCGCGATTGGTTTACCCTTAAACACATTATTCTTTCCTTTTCCCCGCATAAATGGCAACCTTTTAATAAGAGGCAATGCTCCTCCTTCAAAAAATAAGGGCATAGTACCGCGAGCGTTTTGTCCCTTGGTTCCTCGTCCGGATGTCTTACCTCTTCCTGAGCCATGACCCAACCCTACTCTTTTTTTCTTTTTCGTTGTTAATTTTTCTAAATTTGAAAGATTCATAATTATTTTTTCTCCTTTTTTGATTTCTCGTATCTTCTGCCAATTTCTTCAAGAGCAGCGAGTGTTGCATACACGTTGGATGCTTGATTTTTCGTACCCATCACCTTTGAAGAAATATTTTGAATACCCGCTGCTGCCACAACGCTTCTCACTGCGCCTCCTGCAATAACCCCTGATCCTTTAGGGGCAGGCTTGAGCATTACTTTTGCAGCTCCAACTTTTAACAAAATATCAAATGGGATAGTGCCATTCACAATTGGAACCGTAATCATATGCTTTTTAGCAATTGCCAACCCTTTTCGAATAGAAGACGCTACGTCTCCCGCCTTTCCAAGCCCGACTCCTACTTTTCCTTGTTTGTCACCAACCACCACAAGAACAGAAAAACCAATCTTATTACCACCTTTGGTTTTCTTAGAAACTCTGTGTACCTGGACTACTTTTTCTTCAAAACCGCTATTGTTATCCATACCAGGTTTAAATCGTGCTCTGTTATCCATATTAGAACTGCAACCCTCCTTCTCTGGCGCCATCTGCGATAGCTTTTACCAACCCATGATATGCTTGTCTTCCCCTGTCAAAAACAACCTTATTTAATTTCTTTTCCAAAGCTTTCTTAGCAATAAGAATTCCCAATTCATGGGCCCTATCAATTCTCGTTTTACCAGAAGTAATATTTTTCTCTGTAATCCCCGCTATCGTTATCCCTGTTTCATCATCAAATATTTGCGCATATAAATATTTATTTGATCGAAAAACGGATAAACGTGGCCTCTCTTTGGTTCCAATAATTCTTCTTTTTTTATTTATGTTATGCATACGTTATTTACTCCCAACTGCTTTTGCTGCTTTTCCTGCTTTTCGTCTTATTTTTTCTCCCACATACTTAATACCTTTTCCTTTGTATGGTTCTGGTGGTCGTATGTCTCGAATTCTTGCCGCCATATTGCCAACCCTGTCTTTATCTATACCAAGAATAGAAATAATATTTTCCAAAACCGCAAACGAAATACCATCCTCTGCTTTTATCGTAACGGGGTGAGAAAAACCAAGCGACAAATGTAAATCAGCACCCATAACCTGAGCTCTGTATCCAACTCCTGATAATTCAAGTTTTTTTTCAAAACCATGAGACACTCCTGTTATCATATTAGCAATATATGCACGCGTGAGACCAAAAACTGGACTTAATCCCTGTGATTCTTTTGCTATACTGACCTGCACAGAATTCTGGTTCACCACAACCACAACACCTGTTGGAATCGGAAACGACAATGTACCTTTTGGGCCAGTTGCGCAAACCTCTTGCGCCAAAACCGCAACAGTCACTCCCGGTGGAATTAAAACTGGTATTCTTCCTATTTTTGACATATATTATTGAACCTCAAAAAGAAGTTCTCCGCCGATCCCTTCTTTTATGGCCTCCTTTCCTGTCATAACACCCTTGCTGGTTGTCAAAACAAATGTTTTATATCCTTTTCTTGCGCGCTTTTTAATATCATCTACGGTAACATACAGCCTCAGCGACGGACGAGAAGTAATCGTTACCGCAGTAAGAACTGGGGTACGACGCTGATATGCAACTTCTACTTTTATCATTTTTATGCCATCAACCATGTCTTCGGCAACAGAAGTCAAGAATCCTTCTTTGACCAATAGTTGCGCAATTGATTTACTTATTTTTGAATAAGGTAAATACACTTGCTTTCGATGGGCAAGCGCTGCATTTTTTATTCTTATGATTAAATCTGAAACTAAGTGATTCATAATAGTTAGCTCATCTAACCTACCAAGTTGCTTTTAGTACTCCCGGCAAATCTCCCTTTATCGCTTTTTCTCTAAAACAAATACGACACAGTCCAAAACGACGCATGTAAGCTCTGGCTCTTCCGCACAAAGCGCACCTATTGTGCTCCCTGGTGGTAAACTTTTGTTTTTTATTAAATTTTACTACACTTGATGTTTTTGCCATATTTACGCTTTCTGAAAAGGCATTCCAAGCGCTTTAAGAAGCACTTGCCCTTCATGGTTATCTTTTGCTGTTGTCACGATACTTATCTCCAACCCTTGTACTTTTTCTACTTTTCCAGGATCAATTTCAGGAAAAACCGCATATTCCGTAAAACCAAGTGTATAATTTCCTTTTCCATCAAAACTCGTTAAACGAACACCTCGAAAATCTCGAATACGAGGCAAAACAACCCATATAAGCTTCATAAGAAATGCTATCATTCTTTTACCGCGCAATGTGACCACAAGCCCGATTTTATCTCCTTCTCGCACTTTGAAAGTCGCAATAGATTTTTTCGCAGACGTCACCTTGGGTTTCTGTCCGGTAATTTGAGCTACGACTGCTGCAATTTTCTCTACATTTTTTTTATCAATAAGCGCATCTTTCACCCCAACATTTACCATAATTTTTGAGAGTCTTGGCGCTGCCATCGGGTTTGATAATCCTAGTTCTTTTTGCACTACCAATAATGTTTTTTTATAATCTTCCATATCTATAACTCCTGTTCACATTTCTTACAAATTCTTATTTTCTTACCCTCTTTTATACTAAAGCCAGCTCTGGTAACGCTCGTACATTTTGGACAAACCAAAGCTACCGATGCAACCGCAAGCGGTTTAGCAATTTCTTTGATGCCAGATTTTTGGCCACTGGGCGTTCCCTTCATGTGTCTTTTAACGATATTAATCCCCGCAATAAGAACCTTGCCTTCACTTGGAAAAACACGTTCAATTTTACCTGTTTTTCCTTTATCTTTTCCCATTACTATTTTCACTTCGTCGTTTTTCTTAAATTTCATAGGTATTAAACAACCTCCACTGCCATACTGGCAATTTTTGCAAAACCTTTTTCTTTTACTTCCCGCGCGATAGGGCCAAAAACGCGAGTCGCTCGAGGATTTTTATCTTTTGGATTATCAATAACAACTGCTGCATTATCAGAAAACCGAATATAAGATCCGTCTTTGCGCCTGTATTCTTTTCGGGTTCGAACCACTACTGCTTTCACCATCTCGCTATCTTTTACTTGCCCTGTTGGATTTGCTTGCTTTACCACGCAATTTATAACATCTCCGATATGGCCAAATTTTCTCTTTGACCCTCCAAAAACATGAATTACCGAAAGTACTTTTGCCCCGCTATTGTCTGCTGCTGTTAATAATGTTCTTAATTGAATCATTTTTTCTCCTCCTTTGGCTCGTTGAAGCCTTTGGCGGAAACAGCTGCTTTTGTTACTATATTCAAAATTTTAAAATACTTATTTTTTGATATTGGTCTGACTTCAGAAATATCCACCATGTCTCCAACTCCCACCATTTGATCTGCGGTATCCACCAAGAATCGCTTTGTGTGTTGTTGCAATTTTTTATACATAGGATGTGGACGCTTCGCCACTACTTTTACCACAACAGTGTTTTTCATTTTGGTGCTAACAATAGTTCCTCTAAGCTTTTTCATGTATAAGCTCCTCCTGACGCATATTGGTAAGAATACGGGCTATTTCTTTGCGCTTAGCGCTTAGAAAACTCGTACTTTTTAATTTTCCAACAGCCATATCAAGTCGCAAAGTGAATAACGCGTTTCTCGCTTCTATCAGCGTACTTTTTAAATCTTGGGCGTCTTTAATTGTTTTTTCCTTTTTTTTCATATCTTTTTTCAATCAGTCTGATATTGTACCGTATTTACGCCTTTTCCACAATTTTGGTCTTCACTGGCAATTTATGTGCAGCTAGTGTCAGAGCCCTAAATGCTACCTCTTTAGTGACTCCTGCTATTTCAAACAGCATTCTTCCAGCTTTTACTGGCGCTACATATTCGTATACATCGCCCTTACCGCTTCCCATACGGGTTTCTGCTGGTTTTTTGGTAATTGGTTTGTCAGGAAAAATTCTAATCCACAATCTTCCTCCCCGCTGGGTATAATGAGTTATGGCTCTTCTTGCTGCTTCTATCTGCCTACTACTTATCCACGCCATATTTCCTGCAGTGAGACCATATTCACCAAAAGATACCTCTGTGCCACTATGTGCCACGCCCTTCATAACTCCTCTGTGTTGCTTTCGATATTTTGTTCTTTTTGGTACTAACATATAATTATCCTGAGCTTGCCGAACGGATTATTTCTCCCTGGGTCCGTTAATCCAGACTTTTATGCCAATGTATCCTTTTTTCGTTAACGCAGGAACTGATGCAAAAGTTATGTGCTCTCGAATAGTTGAAAGCGGAACTGTTCCTTTTTGCAATTTTTCTTTTCTTCCTATTTCTGCTCCTGCGATACGACCAGCAAGCGCTATCTTTACCCCCCTGGCTCCAGCTGTCATCACCCGATCGACATTTTGAATCAAAATTCTCTTAAACGGCAACCTTTTTTCCAACTGATCCGCTACATTCTTTGCAACCAAAAACGCATCAAGGTTTGGTTCCTTTACCTGCTCAACCTGAATATCTATTTTTGGCATATTCTTTTTCTTAGGAAGAAGACTCACCAAAAATTTCTTCAAATCTTCAAGACCAGTTCCAGCTCTTCCAATCACCATTCCAGGTCTTGAAACATGGGCAATAATTTTTATGCTATTAATCGATCTTTCTATGTCTATGCTCGCAACCCCAGCCATCTTGAGCTTTTCTAAAAGTTTCTTGCGCAAGGCATGATCTTCTAACATGGTGCGCTTATACGTTCTTTCATCAAACCAACGACTATTCCAGTCGTATAGTGGTCCCAGTCTAAGTACATGCGGGTTAATTTTTTGTCCCATTTAGATAACACCCCTTTCTTCCAATGTAATTCTTATATGGCTTGTGCGTTTTTTATACGGATGCGTTCTTCCTCTTGTTGAAGCATGAAATCTTTTCAAAGAAGTTCCTTCGGAAACTTCAATCTGCTTTATCATTAAATTTGATTCTGAAAGCTTCGCATTGTGAACTGCGTTAGCAACTGCACTTTTTAGAACTTTCATAATAGGATCTGATCCTCTTTTTCTCACCAGCGAGAGAATCGCTATGGCATCAGTCGCACTCTTACTACGCACTGCATCAGCAACCAAACGAATCTTTCTTGGTGATACCTGAACCGATTTGACAAAAGCTGTTAATTTCATACGCTAGGTTTTAGATATTTCTCGAGAAACAATACGTCCATGACTTCTAAATGTTCGAGTTGGTGAAAATTCACCAAGTCGATGACCCACCATGCCCTCAACTACAAATACGTTTATAAACACTCTGCCGTTGTGCACAGCAAACGTGTGTCCCACAAAATCTGGCGGTATCTGACAAGCGCGCGCCCATGTTTTAATAGGCGTTTTCTCGCCTCCCTGTTTTTGTTTCATTACTTTTTTTAGTAAGCGTTCGTTTATGTATGGACCTTTTTTACTTGATCTCATTATTTCTTTCTCCTTTGCAGAATATACTTATTTGAATATTTATTTTTATTTCTTGTCTTTCCAACTGCAGGTCTTCCTGCATACGTCTTGGGCGTATTCATACCAATTCCACTTCTTCCCTCTCCTCCTCCATGAGGATGTGATCTTGGATTTTGCGCAGTTCCCCTAACTGTTGGACGAATACCCATTCTTCTTTTTCTTCCGGCTGTTCCCAAATCTTCATTTTTCCAATTAATATTTCCAAGTTGTCCAATAGTAGCAAACCCTTCTTCTCTTACTTTACGAATCTCCCCTGATGGAAGCTTCAAATGCGCATAACCGCCTTCTTTGGCTTGTACTATAACCGAACTTCCCGCAGAACGAGCCAACTGACCACCTTTTCCAGCGGTAAGCTCTACGTTGTGCACTACTGTTCCTATGGGTAACATTTTCAAGGGAAGCGTATTGCCCAACCGAAACTCTACATTTTCTCCTGAAACTACCGTGTCTCCTGCTTTCAAGTCAAGCGGAGACAGAATATAACGCCTTTCTCCGTCTGTGTATTGTATCAAAGCTACGTCACAAGTTCTATTGGGATCATATTCTATTGCCAACACCTTGCCTGTCACATTCAGCTTGTCTCTTCTGAAGTCAACCTGACGAATGTAGCGCTTATGTTGACCACCTTGATGTCGTACCACAACTTTTCCTGAAGAATTACGCCCTGAATGCTTTTTTTTAATTATTTTGAGCTGCTTCATTTTTCTTCTCCCTTCATATCAAACATGTCTATTTTTTGTCCACTCACCAATTTTACCGTTGCTTTCTTAAAAGCCGGAAGAGCTATCTCAATTCTTTTGGCTCCCGCTCTTTTACTTCTTCCTTTTACAATACTGGTGGCAATATCTACTACTTTTACGTCAAAACGCGCCTCAACTGCTTTTTTAATAAGAGGCTTATCTGCGCTTACCTGTACCAAAAAAGTAAACTTGCCATTCTTGGCATCCTGAATACTTTTTTCAGTAAAATATGGCTTTATGATAACTGTCGTGAAATCCATTATTTATCCCCTTTCATAAATGTACTTTCCAAAACACCAAGCGCCTCTTTCAAAAAAAGAATCATAGTCGTATCAAGCGCCTCATACGTATTCAATTGCGAAGCCTGCATATAACGCACGCCCTCTATATTTCTCACTGCCCGAACAACTGACACAAATTCAGAGGAAGGAATTACCAGTAAAATATTTTTCTTTTCTGTATTAAGGGTAAGATTCTCTAACATTCCTACCATTTCCTTGGTTTTGGGAGCCAATTTTTCTACTCCGTCAACAATTTTAATTTGTCCTTCCTGCACTTTAGAGGTAAGTACAGAAAATAATGCCATTTTCCTCATATTTTTTGAAAGATCCAAAGAATAATCCCTTGGCTTTGGACCAAATACAATTCCTCCATGCACAAAAATTGGAGCGCGAATTGATCCATGTCTGGCTCTCCCAGTTCCTTTTTGCTTATAAATTTTTCGGGACGAACCTTGCACTTGACCACGCGTTTTTGTAGAAGAAGTGCCCCTTCTTTTATTCGCCAAATGTACTCGTACTGCTTGCGAAACCAAGGTTGGATTCACTTTTGCTGCAAAAATTACTTTTGAAAGCGAGACGCTTCCCACTACTTTACCTTTGGGATCAAATACATCAAGAGAAAGACCTTTTTTTACTGGTTCTTTTTTTGTTTTTAGTGTTGGCATATAATTATGCTGTTGCTACTGGTGCCTCGATTTCTTCAGTTGCAAGCTTTATCAAGGGAACAAATTTCTTATTTTCTCCAACTTTAGCGATAACCACCAAACTACTTCTTGGCCCTGGAATCAGTCCTTTAATAAGAATTGAAGAATCATTCACCTCAATAACCGTCAAATTCTTAATAGTTGTCTTATCTACGCCCATGTGGCCTGCCATTCTTTTTCCTTTATATACACGTCCTGGAGTAGTAGTTTGACCAATAGATCCTGGCGCTCTTTCTCTGTCTGACTGACCATGAGTTCTTGGACCCCCTCTGAATTGATGTCTTTTCACGCCTCCTGCAAATCCTTTTCCCTTGGAAATACCTGTTACGTCCACTCTGTCTCCAGCTTTTAATACAGCTGTTGCTTTTATTACTGATCCAATAAGCGGAAGTTGTTCCAGGGTTATATCTGCTGTTTTCTTGTCAAAACGAACCTCTCTAAAAAAACGAGGCGCTTTTTCTAATTTAGCGCCTTTTACATACCCAAGTTCTGATTTTTTTGCTTTCTTTTTCATACCTATTCCAAGTTGTACTGCCCAATATCCATGATCATCTTTATTTTTTACTGCAGTTACCGTAATACCATCAACAGCCACGACAGTTATCGGAACTCTTGTTCCGTCTTCTAAAAACTTTTGTGTCTGATCTACTTTGGTTCCAAAAAAACTTGTTATCATATATTCTTTGTCTTTTCCAAGAAAAATGGTAGCCTAGCGGGCTACCAATTAAATTCTTGTATGCCCTGATCTCGCTTAGGCTATAGAAAGACCTCCATATGTATGCATATTATACCGTATTTGGGCATTAAAGGAAAGTGTATAATATTTTTTACCTACATTCGAATTTCAACATCAATTCCTGCTGGCAAATCAAGATTTCTGAGACTATCAATAGTTCTTTCTGTTGGAGAAACAATATCAATAAGTCTTTTGTGTACTCGTATTTCAAAATGATCCCTGGCATTTTTATCAATAAATGGAGATTTATTTACCGCGTACACGCTTCGTTGAGTAGGAAGAGGTATTGGGCCAACAATTTTAGCTCCGGTTCTTATCGCCGTATCTAATATTTGCTGACAGCACGAATCAATTACCCGTGCATCATAACTTTTCAAACGTACTCGAATTCTTCCCTTTGCCATAATGTTTTAATGTACTACCAATTAGCTTCCAATTGTACACTATATGGAGCGATTTTACAAGCTTTTTAAGAAGCCCCTAAACAAAAAAAATGACCTTGCGGTCATTTTTGGCTGGTTTTCTCAGCAGTTATTTCACAATCTTACTGATAACCCCTGCTCCAACTGTACGACCACCTTCTCTAATTGCAAATCTAAGTCCTTCCTCCAAAGCTACGGGAACAATAAGTTTTACGTTCATTTTGGTATTATCTCCAGGCATAACCATCTCTACACCTGTTGGAAGCGTAACTTCTGCAGTAACATCGGTGGTTCGGATATAAAACTGTGGGCGATATCCAGTAAAGAATGGTGTATGTCGGCCACCCTCTTCTTTGGTAAGAATATATGCTTCTGCTTCAAATTCTGTGTGTGGAGTAATACTGCCTGGTTTTGCGATGACTTGTCCTCTTTCTACATCTTCCTTTTCTACGCCACGGAGCAGTAATCCTACGTTATCTCCTGCTTGTCCCTCATCAAGTTGCTTTCGGAACATTTCAACTCCTGTTACGACTGTTGACTTCGTAGCTTTTAAGCCTACGATTTCAGCAGTTTCATTGACCTTCACGATTCCTCTTTGGATTCTTCCGGTAACAACTGTTCCTCGACCCTTGATAGAGAAAACATCTTCAACGGGCATAAGAAAAGGCTTATCTGTTTCACGAACAGGAGTGGGAATATTTGCATCTACCGCGTCCATGAGCGCCAAGATTTGCTTTTCTGCTTCTGGATCGCCCTCTAAGGCTTTTAATGCTGATCCTCTAATTATGGGTATTTCTGCTCCTGGATATTGATATTTAGTAAGAAGCTCTCTTACTTCCATTTCCACCAATTCCAAAAGTTCTGCGTCTTGTACCATGTCTACTTTATTAAGGAACACCACCAAAGCTGGTACGCCAACTTGGCGAGCCAAAAGAATGTGCTCTCGAGTTTGTGGCATCGGACCATCGGGAGCCGATACGACCAAAATCGCGCCATCCATTTGAGCGGCGCCAGTAATCATATTCTTGATGTAATCCGCGTGTCCTGGAGCATCGATATGAGCATAATGTCTTTTCTCTGTTTCGTATTCAATGTGGGAAATGTTAATCGTAACTCCTCGCGCTTTTTCCTCTGGAGCATTATCAATATCTTCGTATTTCATGGCCTTGTTGCTGGGATTCTTTTTTGCAAGAACAGTAGCAATAGCCGCGGTAGTCGTGGTTTTAACATGATCTACGTGACCAATGGTTCCGATGTTTACGTGTGGTTTGTTTCTGTTAAATTTATTATCTGCCATATATTCTATCCAAAATAAAAACCCCTTTTGAGGATTGTCTCCTAATATTACATCATTTTTTTAGGCCAGTCAAGACCCAAAAAACGGAAATATGTGTTAAAATACATAAATGGAAAAATACGTAGGAGGCATTCATATCGTAGTGCGAAAAGAAAATACTTATTTAGTGCTTCGCAGGAGTCAGAATGATCGTTTTGAACCTGGCACGTGGGATTTACCGGGTGGTGGAATAGGAATAGGTGAGCAACCGCTGGTCGCAGGCGCCAGAGAAACTTTGGAAGAAGCTGGGGTAGTTATAAACACTGATTTTACTCTTCTAGATGCATGGGCTTTTGAAATAGATAACCACTGGTCTTTGGAGACATTGGTATTGGCAGATTACAAAAGCGGAGAAACTATACTTAGCCCTGAGCACGATGCGTTCCAATGGGTAACTAAAGAAGCTCTTCTCTTATTAGAAGCTAAAGGCATTCATATAAAAAAACTCATCGAACACATCAACAAGATCTAAAAA
>CAYICR010000020.1:0-12352 GCA_964361925.1 uncultured Gammaproteobacteria bacterium | reverse complement strand
GAGCTATTGACAGTTGGGTATATTTGATGATATAGTATATCTACTCTACGACTAGAATAAAATAAAGGGTTGGTCAACCCGTTATTTTTTTTGTTGTATTCAGTAAATTCTGCCTATTGACACCACTCATGCGAAAGAACACGAAAGACGCTATCGTTAGAGATAATTGGGGTAAGAATTACTCTCACCTACCTGAGCTTGATTTGCTTGATGTTCAAAAACAATCATATAAGTGGTTTTTGGAAACAGCAATCGGCGAAGTGCTTCAAGAGATTTCTCCTATTGATGATTTCACTGAAAAAAATTGGAACCTTGCGTTTAATAGTTATCGCATCGGCAAACCATCTACAACCCCAGAAAACGCTTTGGTAAAAGGTCTTACCTTTGATTCTCCTCTTTATGTAAAAGCTACACTTACTAATAAAAAAACAGATGCCAAGCAAAACGCTGAGGTATTTTTGGGAGACATTCCACAAATGACAGAAAGGTCCACCTTTATTGTAAATGGCATAGAAAGAGCAGTGGTAAACCAGCTGGTTAGATCTCCTGGGGTATTTTTTACTGCTTTTGCGGATCCAGTGACCGGCAAAACACTTTATAATGCAGAAATTAGACCAAATCATGGTTCTTGGCTTGAATTTTCAACTACCAGACACGATACTATTACGGTAAAAATTGACCGAAGACGAAAATTCTTGGTAACAACCTTTTTGCGCGCAATCGGTATTTCCTCTGACGAACAAATCAAAGACCGTTTTTCCAAATTTGAAGACAAGAACAATTTTATTGAAACGACTCTTGGAAAAGATGAAACACACACAGAATCTGAAGCAGTAATTGAGATTTTTAAGAAAATGCATCCTGGCGAGCCAGTTGTATTGGAAAAGGTTCGAGAGAATTTTAACGGCCTTTTCTTTAATAATAGAAGGTATGACTTGGGAGTGGTAGGAAGATATAAAGTAAATAGAAGACTTGGGGAAATAGAAGGATTTAGAGAATCTCCAGACAGAGTGCTCACTATTGACGATGTAGTTGGGGCACTTGCATATCTGGTCAAACTGTCTTCAGGCAAGGGAACGATTGATGATATTGATAGCCTTGCGAATCGAAGAGTGCGTTGCGTGGGAGAATTAGTAGCTACTACTGCTTTTCGCGTGGGAATTTTGCGTCTTGAGAGAAGCATTAAAGAGCGCATGAGTCTTATTCAGGCAGATGTTCCTCCATCTGTGCCTGCTTTGGTGAATGCCAGACCTATTATGGCAGCAATTAATGAATTCTTCCGCACCTCACAGCTTTCCACCATTCTTGATCAAACTAACCCACTTTCTGAAATTGACAATCTTCGTCGTCTTACGGTTATGGGAACCGGTGGTATATCAAGAGAGCGCGCTGCGTTCTCGATTCGTGATATCAATAGTTCGCAATATGGAAGAGTTGATCCCATCAGATCTCCTGAAGGACCAAATATTGGTTTGGTTACCTATATGGCACTTTATGCCAGGGTTAATGCGTATGGTTTTTTGGAAAGTCCCTATAGAAGAGTAGTAAAAGAAAAAAGAGGAAAGAAGACAGTAGCAGTTGTTACCAGTGAGGTGGTATATTTAGCAGCTGATGAGGAAGCCAAACATTATGTTACCCATGCAGGAATAAGTGTTTCCTCAGATGGGATTATTGAAGAAGAGCGTGTGCCTGCTCGGTTTAATGGAGAGTTTTTGGAAGCAGAAAGTACTAATATAGATTTTATAGATATTACGCCACGTCAAGTGGTGGGTACTTCCGCATCTCTTATTCCGTTTGTGGCACATGATGAAGCCAACAGAGCGCTCATGGGAACCCACATGCAATGTCAGGCGGTTCCTCTGATTAGACCCTCTAGTCCAATTGTAGGTACTGGAATGGAAGGAGTGGTTTCTGAGGTAATGAGTAGGGTAGTAAGAGCACCTTTTGATGGCAAAATCACTTCTGCTGATGGTAAGTCAGTTACTATTGAGGGAAATAAGAGCGGCGAAAAAGCAACATTTTTGGTAGATGCCTTCAAACGCACTTCTCAGGCGACAGCGTATACCCAACGCGTGATGGTAAATCAGGATCAGAGAGTAAAAAGGGGAGATCTTCTTATTGATGGGCCTGCTTCTGAAAATGGAGAATTAGCTTTGGGTCAAAATCTTTTGATTGCGTATGCATCATTTGACGGCCTTGGTTATGAAGACGCGATTGTTATCTCCGATCGCTTGGTAAAAGAAGATACGTTATCCTCGGTTCATATCGAACGATATGAATCAGCGGTAGTTGAAACCAAGCTTGGCTCTGAAGAAACAACTCGTGATATTCCAAATGTTTCAGAAGAAGATTTGGCTAATTTGGATGAAGACGGTGTGATAGTAGTGGGAAGCGATGTTGGACCAGGGGACATCTTGGTTGGGAAAATTGCGCCAAAGGGTGAAACAGAGCTTACTGCAGAAGAGCGACTTCTTCGTGCAATTTTTGGAGAGCAGGCTCGTGAAGTGAGAGATACGTCGCTTCGTATTCCACACGGCGAGCGTGGAACTGTTATTAGTGTTTCAACGCTTGATAGAAAACAAGGAGACGAACTGGAACCAGGCACAATTCGCAAGATTATCGTGGAAGTAGCACAATTTAGACACGTGGTGGTTGGGGACAAGTTGGCAGGAAGACATGGAAACAAGGGCGTTATCTCAAAAATTCTTCCTCAGGCAGATATGCCTCATTTGATAGATGGTACTTCGGTAGATATTATTATCTCCCCTATCTCGGTGCTTGCTCGTATGAATTTGGGACAGTTGCTTGAGGCGCATCTTGGTTGGGCTGCGTATAAATTGGGCATGAAAGTAGCAACTCCGGTCTTTGAACACATTAGTGAGGATAGAATTGTGGCGCTTTTGAAACAGGCGGGCCTTCCGGTAAGCGGAAAAGCACAGTTGTTTGACGGACGAACAGGTAAGCCGTATGAAAATCCCGTGGTGGTTGGTATTGAATATATTATGAAGCTTATTCACATGGTTGAAGATAAAACCCATGCGAGATCAACTGGTCCATATTCATTGGTCACACAGCAACCTCTTGGGGGAAAAGCACAAATGGGAGGACAGCGTCTTGGAGAAATGGAAGTGTGGGCCCTGGAGGCTCATAGAGCGCGATATATTTTACAGGAAATGCTTACAATTAAATCTGATGATGTGGTAGGGCGATCAAAAGCATTTGAGGCTATTGTAAAAGGAACCGATATTCCAACACCAAAAGTTCCCGAGTCGTTTAAAGTTCTTATCAAAGAGTTGCAAGCGATTGGACTGAATGTTGTGCCAGTTGGGGCTACTGTGTATAATGATACGCCTGTATTAGAAGAAAAATCAGTAACCGCTTCCGCCAATGGTTCCAGCGAGTCAAAGGAAGAAGTCGCGTCAAACGCGATTGAAAAAAAGGTAGGGGATTTGAAAGAAGTTCCAAAAGTTTCTGAAATTGTACCAGAGGGAACAAAGGAGGCGGTAGTAGTAAATGAATAATGACGGTAAAAAAATGAAAGATCCAACAATTGTTGATTTTAAGTCGCTTAAGATTCTTTTGGCGAGCAAAGAAGATATCTTATCATGGTCATATGGCGAGGTTATCAAACCAGAAACCATTAATTATCGTACTTTGCGTCCAGAAAAAGATGGATTATTTGACGAGAGGATATTTGGTCCTACAAAGGATTGGGAGTGTTATTGCGGAAAGTACAAAAGAATAAGATATCGAGGAATTATTTGTGATAAATGTGGTGTGGAAGTTACCCTGTCACGAGTACGAAGAGAGCGCATGGGTCATATCCTGCTCTCCTCTCCTGTTTGTCATGTATGGTTTTTCAAGGGTTCATCTTCACCGCTTTCTTTGGTGCTGGATATATCTCAAAAACACTTAGAATCTGTTATTTATTATGCCTCTTATTTGGTTATCAAAGTAGATGACCAGAAGAAAAAAGACGCGATTGAAACATTTACTCAGTCAATTGAAAATAGAAAAAAATTATCTGAAAAAGCTGCCGAGGAAGAAATAAAAAATATGCAGAAGGAAATGGACGAAAAGAAAAAAGAAGAGATGCAGGGAGTAGGCGGAAAAGATCAAAAAAGTCTTATTGTGCAAGAATTAGATCTTCTTTTGCGACAAAAAACTACCGCAGTTACGCAAAAAGTCGCTACGGATGGTAAAAAGCTGGATGAAATTGGAGAAGCGCTTATAAAATTGGTCAAAAGTCTTAAAATGGGAAGCGTTTTGTCAGAAGATGAATATTTCAAAATCTTGGAATACGATATTCCTATGTTCTTTGGCGTAAAAACTGGCGCAGAAGCGGTGCTGGATGTATTAAACAGTATTGATTTTAGTTCGCTTATCGTATTTTTGCGAGATGAAGCAGTAAAAGCATCGGGTCCAAAATATATTAAAATCATCAAAAGATTGCGCCTCTTGGAATCTATGAAAAAAGCAGGTGTTAATCCTGCATCCATGAGTATTATCGCCCTTCCTGTTATTCCACCAGATCTTCGCCCCATGGTTCAGCTGGTTGGAGGAAGATTTGCTACTTCAGATTTAAATGATTTGTACAGACGCGTTATCAATAGAAATAATAGATTAAAGCATTTAATGTCTTTGGGAGCGCCTGAAATTATTTTGCGCAATGAAAAGCGCATGCTTCAAGAGTCAGTAGATTCACTTATCGATGTGTCCCAAAGAGCAAGTCAAGCAATTGGATCGCCTCTCAGGTCGCTTTCTGACATGTTACGAGGAAAACAAGGACGATTTAGACAGAATTTGCTTGGAAAACGCGTAGATTATTCTGGGCGAAGCGTTATCGTGGTTGGTCCACAGCTCAAGCTTACTGAGTGCGGATTGCCAAAGGAAATGGCGCTTGAAATGTTTAAGCCATTTGTACTTCGTGAGGTAATTATCAGAGGATTTGCTCCTAATATTAAAAGTGCCAAAAGATTTATCGAGAAAAGACCACCAGAGGTTTTTGATATTCTTGAAGAAATTACCAAAAATCATCCGGTGCTTCTAAATCGTGCGCCTACTCTTCACAAGCTTGGTATGCAGGCGTTCTACCCAATTCTTATTGAAGGAGCAGCAATTCAGCTTCATCCGTGTGTGTGTGCAGGTTATAATGCAGATTTTGATGGAGATCAGATGGCTGTACATATCCCACTTTCTGCAAAAGCGCAAGCAGAGGCTATTGAGCTGATGATGCCAACACACAACTTGTTAAAACCGGCAGATGGAAGCCCTATCACTCTTCCCAATAAAGAAATGGCGCTTGGTGTATTTTATCTTACTTCATTTGACCAATCAGCAAAAAAAGAAGAAATGCCATATTTTGCCAATCCTAACGAAGCGCTTTTGGCTAATTCTCTTGATAGAATTACCCTTAGGGAGCCAATAAAGGTTCGTATAAACGATGAGGTTCTTGAAACATCATGCGGAAGATTGCTTTTCAATGAAAAATTACCAAAGAAAATCGACTTTATCAATACGGAAATAAAAGCATCGGGTATTAAAAAAATTGTTACGACCGCTATCACTCAATGCACCTCAGAAGAAGTGGTGGAACTTATCGATAGTATTAAAGGACTTGGATTTTATGGGGCAACTATTTCTGGAATCTCTGTGTCAGTTTTTGACAATGAAATGGTGCCAGAGAAAAATAGTATTATTGCAAAAGCAGAAGACAAGGTCGCTCTTATCGAAGAGGAATACCAAAAAGGTCTTATCACCATTGATGAAAAAAAGAGATTGTCCAATGACGTATGGCTTAAATCTACTGAGGAAATTGCGGATCTCACCTGGAATAATTTGAAGAGCAAGAATGCGATTAAAGTCATTATCGATTCTGAAGGAGCGCGCGCAGGAAAAGAACAGCTCAAACAGCTCTCTGCTATGAGAGGTCTTATTTTGGATCCGCTTGGTAAAATCGTAGAGCTTCCTATTAAGTCTAATTTCAGGGAAGGACTTTCTATTTTTGAATACGTTGCATCGGCAAGAGGTTCGAGAAAAGGATTGACTGATTCAGCTTTGAAAACGGCAAATGCAGGATATTTGACGAGAAGATTGGTTGATTCCTCGCACGATGTGATTATCATGGAAGAAGATTGTGGAACTACCGAAGGAATTGAAATTAAGAAAATTGATCCTGATAGAACTGCGCTTCTTGCCAATAGATTAACAGGAAGAGTATCAGCAGTAAAAATAGTTTCCAAAAAAACCAAAAAAACATTGGTAGAAGCCAATGGAGAAATGACAGAAAGTATAGCCAAGGCAGTGGCAGATAGTGACGTTGAAGAGGTAATAGTGAGATCGCCTCTTACGTGTAGTCTAAAGTATGGAATTTGTGCCAAATGTTATGGATGGGATTTCGCAACCAGAAAAAGCGTTAATTTAGGCGTACCGGTTGGGGTAATCGCCGCGCAAAGTATTGGAGAACCAGGAACCCAGCTTACTATGCGGGTCAGGCATTTTGGAGGAGTTGTTATGTCAGACGTTACCCAGGGTCTTCCACGCGTTGAAGAATTATTTGAAATGCGAACTCCCAAGAATTTCGCGCCAGTTTCTGAATTGAGCGGTCGGGTAAAAATAGAAACAACAGAAGAAGGCTATAAAATTTTAGTCAGAAATGCGAGAATCAAACCCATTGAAGAGCAGGAGTATTTTGTGCCAATGTCGGGATCTCTTACTGTTTCAGACGGAGACGAGGTTGTGGCAGGGACAGCGCTTGCAACGGGATATTTGGATCCAAAAGAAGTGTTGAAGATTAATGGTATTCGAATTGGACAAAGATACCTCATCAATGAAGCGCAAAAAGTGTATGAATCACAAGGAATTCCTATAGATGATAAGCATCTTGAGGTAATTTTACGTAAAATGTCTGATAAAGTATTGGTCGAAACTATTGGAGATACTTCTCTTATTCCAGGAGATTTTATTACCAAAACAAGATTTGAAGAAATTAATGCAGAAACTCTCTCCCAGGGTGGAGAGCCAGCAACTGGACGACAAATTATTTTGGGTATTACCAAAGCTTCATTGTTCTCAGACTCATGGCTGTCAGCATCTTCTTTCCAAGAAACTACAAAGGTGCTTACCGAGGCCGCGCTTGAAGGAAGAGAAGATTACCTCATTGGTTTGAAAGAGAACGTAATTATCGGTCGACTCATTCCAGTTGAAGGAAAGCCACTGGAAGTAGTATAATAAGAGGAAAAATAATTTAATTTATGCCAACATTATCACAATTAGCAAAATACGGACGAGAAAAAAAAGGAAAAAAGAGCAGGTCAACTGGTCTTCGTCGTTTGTTTAATGCAAAAGACAGAGTATACACGAATGTGGCTTCTCCACAAAAGCGTGGAGTTGTGACGCTGGTAAAGACCATGACGCCAAAAAAACCAAATTCAGCGCTTCGAAAAGTAGCCAGAGTAAGGCTATCCAATAGAAGTGAAGTAACTGCATACATTCAAGGAGTTGGTCATTCGCTTTCTGAGCATGGAATCGTACTGGTCAGAGGAGGTAGGGTGAAGGATTTGCCAGGAGTGAAATATCATATTGTGAGAGGAAAATTTGATTTGATGGGAGTGGAGGGACGAAAGACTTCTCGCAGTAAATATGGAACCAAGAGGGGTGGTCCCTCGGCCTCAGTAGCACCTAAAGTAGCACCTGCGGTACCAGCAACACCCGCAGCATCATAATATATGAGACATAAAAAAGCAGACAAAAGAGATGTAACCACAGATATCGTATACAAAAGTCCTCTTGTTGAGAAATTTATAAACAAGATTATGAAAGATGGGAAAAAGTCTGTAGCGCAAAAAGTGCTTTATGCATCTTTTGATATTATTAAAGCTGCACAAAAAGAAGAGCCTCTTGTAGTGTTTGAAAAAGCAATTCTCAATGTGGGGCCAAAAATTGAAGTAAGAGCCAGGAGAATTGGCGGGGCTAATTATCAAGTTCCTGCAGAAGTACGAGGAGAGAGAAAACTTTCCTTGGCTTTGAAATGGATTCTCACCGCAGCAACTGCTAGGTCGAGCAAAGAGTTTCATACATTTGCAGAGAAATTAGCCGCAGAGATTCTTGACGCTTTGGATAACAAGGGCGAGGCAGTAAAGAAAAGAGACACAGTGCTTAAAATGGCAGAAGCCAACCGCGCCTTTAGTCACTTCCGCTGGTAAACCACGGGTTATTAGCAATTTATTGAAGGGTAATATCGAGGATCTTGTCTCCAATTTCCATTTTTTGTACTACGTCTATTCCACTGCTTACCATTCCAAAATTAGTATATTTTTCATTCAGCCAAGAGGCATCGGTTTTGGTGATGAAAAATTGAGAGTTATTTTGAATCTTGCCGTCTCCCCTACTCGCAACTCCTACTGAGCCAGCTACAAACGGTTTTTTATTGAATTCAACTGGCAGATTTCCTCCTCCTGTACCAGTACCCGTAGGATCTCCGCCTTGAACCACCCAGTCTTCAACGCGATGAAAAGTGAGATTTTTATAAAATCCAGATTTTGCTTTTTTCACAAAATTGGCTATGGTGTTGGGAGCGTCTGATCCATAAAAATCAATCACAATTTCTCCTTTGTTAGTCATAATCGCAGCTTGTGTTGCTTCAAGTTTACCCTCATCGCTTGCGACTGGTCCGATAGGATCTATTTGTGGGGTTGGAGTAATTAGTTCGGTTGAGGTAGGTCTGGTAACAATGCTTGGCGTTACTGTTTTTGATGCGCCACTTGAAAGTGAAGAAAGTGTGAGTGGATCAGATGAAGGAGTATCAGAATTTTTCATACCAGTAAAAACTACCATGCCGATAAGTACGGCAATCAGCAATGTTCCTGCAACAATGAGCTTTTCCATAAAATCACAACCTATTGTATCACACAAAACTTTCTTTGCAAGAGCGTGTGGAAGATGAGTGATAAGTATGATATACTATCATAAGTTCTAATTTCTAATTCCTAATTTCTAAATAAATCCCAAGTTTTGAAATCGTTTAGAACTTAGTTCTTAGGATTTAGAATTTAATTTTTTATGGCTGACAAACCCAATCAAGAAGTCTCATTGGATCATATTCGCAATATTGGTATTATCGCGCATATTGACGCGGGAAAAACCACGACCACAGAACGTATTCTATATTACACCGGAAGAACGTATAAAATCGGTGATATTGATGAGGGAACAACGGTCATGGACTGGATGGAAGAAGAGCGAAAGCGCGGTATTACGATTGTATCTGCAGCTACCACGACTTTTTGGTCTCATACTCAAAAAACCCAGGAAGGTATAGTAGACCTCTATCGCTTTAATATCATTGATACTCCAGGACATGTAGATTTTACCGCAGAAGTAGAACGTTCGCTTCGCGTATTAGACGGTGGTATTACGGTTTTGGATGCAGAAGAAGGCGTACAATCCCAATCAGAAACTGTATGGAGACAAGCAGATAAATATAAAGTTCCGCGTATTTGTTTTGTAAATAAAATGGACAAATTAGGAGCCGATTTCTTCGCGACTATTAAAAGTATTGAAGACCGACTCGGTGCTAATCCTGCAGTTATGGTGTTGCCAATTGGCGCAGAACAAACGTACAAAGGAATTGTAGATTTATTGACCAGAAAATCGTGGGTATGGGGAACAGACGAGTTGGGTGCGAAATATGAAATTTCCGATGAAATTCCGGAGGACATGAAAGCAGATGTAGAAAAGCACAGAAGCAAACTTATAGAAAAAATATCAGAAACAGACGACGCGCTTCTAGAAAAATATTTAGCAGGAGAAGAGCCAAGTGTAGACGAATTAAAATCAGCATTGAGACGAGCTGTTATCGCTTACAAGTTGGTTCCTATTTACGCAGGATCTTCTTTGCGAAACAAGGGCGTACAGCCACTTTTGGACGGGGTGGTAGATTATCTTCCTTCTCCTGTGGATTTGGATAAAGTACATGGTCTTCATCCCAAAACAGGAGAGCCAGAAGAGCGAAAGTTGATACCAACAGAATCGCTTTCGGGATTGGCATTTAAAATCCAAAATGATCCACACGTAGGAAAACTAACCTATTTTAGAGTATATTCAGGAACAGTAGTCGCAGGTTCGTATATCCATAACAGCTCCAAAAATATTACTGAGCGCGTTGGGCGTTTACTCCTTATGCATTCCAATCAACGAGAAGATTTGAAAGAAGCAAAGGCAGGAGAAATTGTGGCAATTGTAGGACTTAAAGATACGGTGACTGGAGATACGCTTTGTGATGCAAGCAAGCCAATTATTTTGGAAAAAATTTCATTTCCAGAACCCGTTATTTCATTGGCTATTGAACCAAAAACTAAATCTGATCAAGAAAAGCTTGGATATGCACTTAAAAGGCTCATGGAAGAAGATCCTACTTTTCAGGTAAAAACCAATCATGAAACAGGACAAACTATCATCTCAGGGGTCGGAGAATTACAGCTGGAAGTAAAAGTGAATACGATGAAATCTGATTTTGGCGTGGAAGCCAATGTTGGAGCGCCACAGGTTGCATACAAAGAAACAGTGAAAGGTAAAGCAGAAGCAGAAGGAAAATATATCAGACAATCTGGAGGACGCGGTCAGTATGGACATTGTTTCCTGCGGGTTGAGCCAAGACAACGGGGCGAGGGATACGAATTTATCAACGCTATCAAAGGAGGAGCAATTCCTGCAGAATTTGTAAAAGCAATTGAAAAAGGAGTGGTGGAGACCATGAGTAATGGTATTTTGCTTGGATATCCCATGGTGGATATGTCAGTTACGGTTTATGACGGAAGTTATCATGATGTTGATTCCAATGAAGTAGCTTTCAAAATCGCTGCGTCTCAAGCGCTTCAGGCTTCATGTCGCAAAGCAGAGCTTACCTTACTTGAGCCAATTATGAAGGTCGAGGTCACTACCCCATCTGAATTTATGGGAGACGTGATTGGTGATTTATCAGCAAAAAGATCACAGATCATGGGCACACAAGAAAGAAGCAAAGCAACAATAGTTTTGGCCATGGTGCCGCTTGCAGAACTTTCTGGATACGCAACAACTCTTCGTTCGATGTCACAGGGTCGTGCGAGTTATTACATGGAGCCATCTCATTACGAAGAAGTTCCGCAAAACGTACAACAACAGCTCCTCGCAAAATCCACCTTTACCGGAAGAGTTGGGTAAGGCAAAAGCTTCGAATTTGGTATACTTTAAGTAAATCTTCTCAATATATGCGGTCGCGTTTGGGTAGCAAAAAGTTTTCATGGAAAAAAATTCCTATTTTGGGATGGGTTCTTTTCGTGGTGACCATCTGTTTGTCCTTGCTCGTTTTAAATAACAACTCTTCCTCTTCCTTTGTAAATTCTCCGAATAGCAAATCCCCCACGTTACCGGGTAATTCTGTTTTGGAAAGCGATGAAAAGTCTTCAGTTTTTGTTCCGTACTGGGCAACAAATAATGATATAAATGATAATTTTGATCGTTATTATTATTTTGGTATTTTGGCAAATAAAAATGGGATAGATACCAAAGAGATTGGATATGTTCATATAAAAACGTTCTTGCGTAATGTTCCCACAGAGAGAGAAAAATATTTGGTAATTCGTATGATTGATTCTTCTGAAAATTCTTTAATTTTAAGAGATGATAGCGCGCAAAGAAAAATTATACAAGAGAGTGTGGTTATCGCAAAAGAAAATGGATTTGATGGATTGGTGTTGGATTTTGAGATAACTGCTTTGGGATTTGATTCGGTGATGAAGGAAATAAATAATTTTGTTGGGTTATTTGCTGCGACTTCCAAAGAGAGCAATCTTCCTTTTCTTATCACGATGTATGGTGATACGTTTTATCGGCTTCGCCCCTTTGATATAGCGACTTTGGGAAAAGAAACCGACGGAATGATGATTATGGCGTACGATTTTCATAAAGCGGGAGCAAATCCAGGTCCGAATTTCCCACTTCAGGGGCGATTGGTGTATGGATATGACCTCAAGACGATGGTAGATGATTTTAACAGGGTAGTACCAAAAGAAAAATTAACGGTGATATTTGGAATGTTTGGATATGATTGGACGATTGATAATACGACCAAGGGCGTGGGTACTGCTTCGTCGCTAGGTTTGGCCGACATTCAAAAGAAGTTTCTCACAGACTGTTTATTAAAAAATTGCACCGTGAATAGGGACAATGTTTCCACCGAAACATCGGTTACCTATACAGGAAGTGATGGGAGCAGTCATATCGTATGGTTTGAAGACAAGGCTTCAATGGAAGAAAAAAAGAAATATCTTAAATCGGTGGGAATCCGATCCTTCTCCCTCTGGGCCTATTC
>CAYICR010000019.1:4740-12621 GCA_964361925.1 uncultured Gammaproteobacteria bacterium | reverse complement strand
GCAAAAGTATAAACAAAATATAAAAAAACATTTAGGAAAGGATCCTATACATGAAATTGTTATTTCTTCTGTAGTTCCTGCACATAATATTATTTTTAAACAGATTGCTATGGATTTATTTGAAAAAAAACCGCTTTTTGTACACGATCTGATTAACCCAAAAATATTGAGAATTAAAATCAGAAAAAATGCAGGAGAAGATATTTTGTGCAATGCTGTAGCGGTAAAAACTCTCTACGGATATCCAAGCGTAGTCATTGATTTGGGCACTGCAACAACTTTTGACGCGGTTAATAAGCGTGGTGAATATGTTGGAAGCGCTATTGCGCCAGGTATGCAAATTGCCCATCAGGCATTGGTGGCACAAACTGCGCTTTTATATAAAGTTCCCTTAAAGGCTCCAAAGTCAGTAATTGGAATAGATACCACTACTGCCATGCAAAGCGGCGTGGTTTTAGGATATATAAGCTTGATTGAAGGCATGGCCGAAAGATTTAAAAAAGAATTAGGAGAAAATACCAAGTTCATCGCCACTGGTGGATTATGCGCTATCGTAGCCAAATACACTACTCTTTTTACTGCAGTTGACCCCCACTTAACCCTCAGGGGGATTCATCTTATATTTCAAAAACAAATTAAACCTGGGGTGGAGTAGGAGGGATTGGTGCAATAGGTGGTTGTGGTGCTTCAATTTTTTTCATAAAAGTAAACTTTTGACCAGCTTTATCATAATCAATTTGTATAACATCTCCTGAAACAAATTTCTTGCTAATGAGCTCTACGGCGATTGGATTTTCTATAGCTGTTTGGATAAGTCTTCGAAGGGGTCTGGCGCCATACATCGGGTCATAGCCTTCTCGAGCCAATTCTGCAAGCGCTGGTTCTGTAATCTCCACATTTATCTTTTGTTCCTTCAGCAAATTTCTGGTTTTATCAATGCTTAACTTTGCGATAAAATTCATCTCTGAAAGCAGGAGTGGTTTAAATATCACCACCCCATCAAACCGATTGAGAAGTTCTGGTCGGAAAAATTTAGTAAGCTCTTGTGTGAGGACTTTTCGTAACTGGGCAAATGTTTTTTCTGCATCTTGCTGTCCAACAGTTGCAAGCTGTTGTTGAATGAGAATGCTTCCGATATTTGATGTTGCGATAACAATCGTATTTTTGAATGATACGGTATTTCCCTTGTTATCAGTAAGCCTACCGTCTTCTAAGAGCTGTAACAAAATATTAAACACGTCAGGATGCGCTTTTTCCACTTCATCAAGTAATACAATAGAGTAGGGCTTGGTTCGAACCGCTTCAGTGAGCTGTCCTCCTTCTTCATATCCTACATATCCAGGAGGCGCGCCGATAAGCTTGGCAACCTCGTGTTTTTCCATGTATTCACTCATATCAAGCCTGATAAGCGCATCATCTCGACCAAATAAAATCTCTGCCAATGTTTTGGCAAGTTCTGTTTTTCCAGTTCCTGTTGGGCCAAGAAAAATAAATGAAGCAATAGGCCTATTTGGAGAAGAAAGACCAATTCTTCCGCGCCGTACTGCTTCTGCTACCATTTTTACTGCTTCGTCTTGTCCGACCAATCTTTGGTGCACCCGCTTCTCAAGTTCCAAAAGTTTCTGACTCTCGTCCTCTGTAAGTTTGGAGATCGGAATTCCTGTCCAAGCACTCACCACATTCTGAATATCTTGTTTTGTCAGAATTGTGTCTTGACGCTTTCCTTGGGCGTGTTGGAGTTTTACTTCTGCGCCTGCTTCATCAATCAAATCCACCGCTTTATCTGGCAAATATCGCTCGCCAATATATTTTTTGGACAAATGCACTGCATCTTTTAGGATTTCATCGGGAATCGTAACGCTATGATATTTCTCATACTTAGGTTTGAGAATCGAGATCATGCTTACTGCTGCTTCTTCACTTGGTTCATCACAAAGAATAGGTTGAAAGCGTCTGGCAAAAGCTTTGTCTTTTTCAAAATATTTTCTATATTCTGCAGTAGTAGTGGTGCCTATAATTTGTAATTGTCCACGAGCAAGAAATGGTTTGATGATATTTGATGCATCCAAAGCGCCTTGCGTATCGCCTGCGCCAATAAGCGTATGAATTTCATCAATAAATAATATAATAGTTCCATTAGATTCCTGTGCTTCTTTAATCACATTGCGAAGTCGTTCTTCAAATTCTCCACGATGCGAAGCTCCCGCAACTAAAGATGAAAGATCTAATTGAATAATGCGTCTTTGAGAAAGTTCTGCGGGCGCTTTGCCTGTGGCAATATCTTGGGCAAATCCTTCCACAATCGCAGTCTTTCCAGTTCCTGCTTCACCAATAATAATTGGGTTATTCTTCGTTCTGCGAAGCAAGATATGGGTGAGCCGTTTTATTTCTTCATCTCGACCCGCGATTGGATCCAATTTTCCATCTCTCGCGCTCTGGGTGAGGTCTATGCCAAACTTAGCAAGAATTGAATTGTTGGTTGCGGAAGTTCCTACTGCTTTTTGGAGTTTTTGAGAAAATACGTTCTCGTCAAGCCCTTGGCTTTTTAGGAAACTTGCAATCTGCGCAATCACCAACAGCTGAGTAAACACATGCTCTGGAGATACAAATTCTGACCCACTTTTTTTTGCCACTATATATGCTTTTTCGATAATTTGCTTCGAAGCCTCAGAAAGCGTTGGTTGCTCGCCGAAAACCCCCAACACTTCTTTTGCTTGAATCTCTGCGGAGACATTCCCCGCGTTAAGCCCCGCCTCTTCCAAAACTCCAAACAATTGACTGTCAAACATCATTCCCAAAAGCAAATGTTCGGGCTCAATAAATTGTTGCTTTACACGAAGCGCTTCTTCTTTCGCGTGAGTAAAAACCGCAGAGGTGCGCGCATCTAAATGCGATAACACCGATACGTCATGCCTTTTGGCAGGATCCAAAGTTATATCTGTATTCAAGGGTTGTGGATTAACCACTTCAGGAACAACTGGCACAACTGGCTCCGTTTTTTTCGTCCCAAATATATTTAACATAATATTAAAACTAAACGCTAGACGTTAGCCAACTAGACGCTGGTTTACTGTGAGCACGTAAACCCATGGTCTTTATCCACCTTTACCATTCCTCCCCATTCCACCACAGTAAATCCTGTTTTTTTAATTTCTGAAAAAATAGGCTCTGCGACTACAACTTTCTTGTCCAGAACTTCAAAATATAATCTCACCCGAATCATCGTATCAGGTTTTGGCGTTATAGTTAACGGCTCTATTAATTCTATATCTTCTTGGGGCATTACTCCTACAAAATAGTATGGCGCTTGTGGCAATGAGCGTTCCCAATATTCTTTAAAATCTGAAGTTTGTTTTGCGTTCAGTCCCAGCTTTGGCAATAGCTCACTATAAAGCCCTGGTAGCTCTTTCGATGAAACTACATATCCACGCGTTGGCTTCTTAATTACTTCGTCTCTAATTTTTGATTCGTAATAAAGATATTCAAATTCCCTGCTTCCTTCCAATATCTTTCCATCTGGAAACGCGGTAATCCTCCATCCGCCAAATGGATATTGAGGATTGGTATACGTAAGATATCCTTTCGGATTTACCGCAACAGAAACTGTTGTTTTTTCTGTCGGATAAAGATAAATCGCTGGCTTACACGAAGGATAATACCAGTCAAATTCAACATCCAGTTTTATGGGGACAAATGAACCAAGCTGGAGTTGCTTTTTATCCCCTGATTGATTACCGGTTTGAGCAGTATCAACCTGTCCCAAATTCTGGTTATTGTCCTTACATCGAAGCACTTCGTCGGGAAGCCGTGCGACCGGCTCTGTAGAACCCGACGCCTTAACTTGCTGATATACATCAACAAATGCATACTTTGTAGGCTCCTCCTTGTACTTTCCGTCAAATTCTACTAAATCGCCACTCTCATTCAGGTGAGGCAAAAAAATAATTTTGTAATCCGCAAAAAAGATTCGTTTGTTGGGATTTGGTAATTCAGATAAAAACTCTGAACTATAACCAGGCTCTCTTGTATATGATGCGGGGTATTGTACGCCATACCCAAATGCTCCACTTATATTATTCGTAGGCTTTATAACCTGGTGCACCCATTGACAAAAATGGTTATGGTAGTAAGGTTTGTTTGGATCTGAATCTAAATTACCAGATACGCATTTTAAGTCATCAACCGAACTTGATCTCAATTCTACCTTATTGAACCAATTTCGAACATGCTGACTCATAAGCACTGCTTTGGATTTGATAAGACGATAGGGCTTTAATTCTGTACCCAGTTTTGGGAAAAACACGCTCCTGTTATTTTTATCATGTGTATAATCTGGAGCCATAATTTCTGGCGAATCGGATTTTATAGCGCCATTTGCATTTATGTAATCTGGTCTACATATCGGGCTTTGCGCTATTTCACTTGATGGCACAGAATAACGCCATGAAAAAAAGGCAAGAAGAGGAAGTAATAATATCAATAGAACTATGCTGGTATTTCCGTTTTGTTTCATACGATGGTTTTATTATACGTACTATCTGGTACGCTTTGTTCGAGTGGTTTTTCTTCTGGATTTATACTTGCCTCCAAAGTTTCTGGCTCCTCTACCTTCTCTTCAACTTTGTCCAACAGCGTATCTTCGTTGTCTTGTTTCTTATTAATATCTGAAAGCGTAGATTTTCCCGCCTCGAGTTTTGCCCGCAAATACGCTATAATCTCTGTTTGAGAAAACCCCCCAACAAGCAAGAATGGCAAGATTGAAGACACCAGGTTCATGCCCTCTTTTACCATTTTTGGATCATTGGACTGCAATTTATTAATCGTTTCTTCGACCTTCTTCACATCTTCTCCTACCCATTCTTTACGATCTCTTACTATTCCATCCACACTTTTTGGCGGTTCAAGTCTCGTATAATTTTCTTGCCATAATTTCTTCACCGATTCATAATCTTCAAGACTCACATTCTGAACCCTATTAACGACTGGAAATGTTGCCGAAGGAGTACTACCAGCAATCACTCCTTCTGCAGATACCGAAGCAGCAGACAATAGAGAAGAGGCTACTGGATTTCCCTTTTGTTTTTCGGTGATGAGCTGATCCCTCACCACCCGATAGGAATCTCTTTGTTCTGTGACTACCGCAGTACGAGGATTTGCAATTTTTTGCAAAGTTTCAGCAACTCTAGTAGATTCGCGTATCGTTTCTTCGCGATTGGTTATCTCATGTGTTTCAATCTGGGCAATATCACGAATAGTTGGGATTTTTAAATTGGTTGTTTTTAAGATAGTATTGGTCATTTGACTAAATTGTTGACTACTTACCATCGCAGCTTGTCGAAAAGCCGTGGAGACTGGGGCTTGTGAAATATTGCTTGTCGATTTGTTAAACACGGCAGAAGTGGTAATAGGAATTTGTCGTGCCATTCCTGCACCTGGACTATTTACCGATGGAGGTGTTGGAGGAATATCTCTCGTAAATAATTTACTTACAAACGGAGCGGGTCGATTAACGCCTGATGGCTTATTGAAAAATGAAGTACTTGAAGCAATTATCTGCTTTACCAATGAACTACTATCTAAATTATTGGTAAAATTCAAAAATACTTGCAAGAGAATAAACGGCAAAATTATAACAACCCATATCATAATAAGCGCCACCACATAGAGCGCAAAGGATTGCGGAGTATTAATACTATTTCCCACAGATATTGTTTGACCTGGTCCCCCCAATAAAATATTGATTGCTGTTGGATACGTTCCGCTGGTTGACACGACAAAATTAAGCGGAATTCCGAGTGGTGACTTCCAAAGCACCACCAAGCCAGACAAAAGCACCGCAAGGACTGGCGCGTAAAGCAACCAACGGAAAAACTCACCAACCCAAATCCTTGCTGAGTTCCGAACAGGCGCATATAAAAGTAATAATGGAAAAATAGGAGAAACAAAAATAAAAAACCAAAGAATTATTTTTCTCAATATCAATAAGCCTGCCATGAGATAATATGTAATAGTGGTGAGCTTAATCAAAAAAAGCGAAATAAAAGAGGCCTCATCATTTATCATGCCACTCAAACGATATCCCACAAAATCTCTATAATTAAAACCAATATAAATAAGATCGTTTTGAGAAATAAGGGTGGTATCGGGCTTTTTCAAGAAAATACCCTGAACAATATCAACTACCTGATACAAAAATTGAATAAGAGCGAAAGAAAAAGTAATCAACAAAACCACCAACACAAAACGGGGAATAAATTTCATAATAGAGGTATTTTTACCACGAGTTACAATAATGATGAATGCGGTAATAAGTACAAATAGCGCGAAGAATGCATATACGATATTTCTTATCATTGCCCAAGCAAAGGTCAATCCGGTGTTTCCTCCAACTGACCACTTATAATTGGTGAGTGTCCAATCTAAAAAGGCGCCGGCTCGGGCTCCTGCTTTTCCTACAAATGTCACCTCTGCATCTTTCACCCACACGCCATCGGGAATACTCTCTGCAATTGTTGACGCAGGAACAACGGAAGTTGGCGTAGGAGACTGGGCAAAAACAGACGGAGTCAAAAATAATCCGCTTAAGAAAACGACTAAGAAGAGTGATGTGGGCAGTAATTTTCTCATACCTTTTAACTACCAAATCCAGGAATTTTTAACACATCTACCAGGGCTACCTGAATAAATACATATCCAAAAATGGCCAACAATAATCCGCTTATCGCGTATACAATATAGCTTTTCCCACGATCGATTTGAGTAGCATTTCCTTTGGATGTCATGATCAAATACCCACCAAAAATGATAAACAGAAGTGCCACTCCGCCAATTATTCCAAGACCAATCCCATAGAATTTTGCCACAAAACCAACAGGGTCATTTGGTATACAACCTAAGTCTGTAGATGTTTCCAACGCACCGCACGGCGACGCAAGTTCGGCCATGAGTCAATAGTAACATACGATACGAGGAAAAACTATACGAAAATGGGGTTAAAACCAGTTTTTCTTCTTGGAGCTTTCTTCCTCAAATTCTTGCAGTAATTCTTTTTGTCTTGGAGATACACTTTTAGATATCCTTATTTTTATTTTGACATAGTGATCTCCAGCCTCGCCCCCTCTTGGATTTTTTACCCCTTTACCACGAAGCCTGAAAACAGTTTCTGGCTGTGTGCCTGATGGAATTCTTAATGTTATATTTTCGTGTACGGTCTTTACATCCAAAGAGGTACCTAACACTGCCTGGGGAAAAGAAATATGCTCTTCTGTAACGATATTAAACCCTTCTCGCTGAAAGGACGAATGAGGCTCTACTTGGGTTACGATATCATACTTCTCAAAACGAATTCTAGTACCATTATCTACTCCTGCGGGTATTTTTATTTTCTGCTTTTTTCCATCTATCACTACCTCTTTCTGTACCCCATGTACTGCTTCCATAAAACTTATGGTTACCGCATATGCAGGATGTGCCTGTCGTCTCTGCCTAAAAGGAGAACCACCAGCGCCACCAAAAAATTGCTCAAATATATCAAATGGATCCGATCCTCCGAAATCAAATCCACCTGCGCCTCCACTTGTGGTATACGTATAACTAAATGGACCCTGTTGTCCACCGAATGGACTACCTCCTCCAAAAGGTCCCTGCTGTCCGCCACCTTGTTCAAATGCCTGATGACCAAGCTGATCGTACGTTGCTTTCTTGTGGGGATCAGAAATTACTTCGTACGCTCTGGTTACTTCTTTAAATTTTAGATCCGCATCTTTACTCTTGTTGCGATCTGGATGAAATTGCAGCGCGAGCTTACGATATGCTCTTTTTATTTCATCAGGACTCGCATTTTTATCTATCCCTAAAATTTGATAATAGTCTTTTTGTGCC
>CAYICR010000019.1:0-4640 GCA_964361925.1 uncultured Gammaproteobacteria bacterium | reverse complement strand
GTCTCTTTTGCGCCCTCCGTCTTGTTCATCGCTTCTCCGATTTTTTGTAACACCTCGGAAAGTTCTTGAGTTTTAACCTCTAAATCTTCTTTGGAACCGGTGTCTAAAATAGATTTCAACGCGGCAATTTTTTCTTCAATGTCTTTCTTCAAATCCTCTGCAATCTTTTCTCCTGCATCTTTCAAGGATTTCTCAGCAGTGAAGATAAGGGAGTCTGCTTGATTTCTAGCGTCTGCTTTGCCTTTTTTCTCTTCATCTTCTTTGGCGTTTACCTCTGCTTCTTTGGTCATTTTCTGTATTTCTTCATCAGAAAGACCTGTGGAACCAGTAATTTTAATGCTTTGCTCTTTACCCGATGCTTTATCTTTTGCTTTTACATGCAACATGCCACTGGCATCGATATCAAAAATAACTTCTACCTGTGGCACACCACGAGGAGCTGGGGGGATACCATCAAGTACAAATCTGCCCAAAGATTTATTGTCAGGAGCCATTGGTCTTTCTCCTTGAAGAACATTAATTTCGACTTGAGTTTGATTATCTGAAGCAGTTGAAAATACTTGGGATTTAGATGTTGGAATTGTTGAATTTCTTGGAATAAGAGGTGTTGAAACTGATCCAAGAGTCTCAAGACCCAAAGTAAGCGGAGTAACATCCAAAAGTAACACATCTTTTACTTCTCCACCCAACACTCCTGCTTGCACTGCTGCGCCAATTGCGACTACTTCATCTGGATTTACTGATTTATTTGGCTCTTTACCAAAAAACTTAGTTACTGCTTCTACCACCTTTGGCATTCGGGTCATTCCGCCAACCATAACTATTTCATCAATATCTGAAACCTTCATTTTTGCATCCTTCAAAGCAAGTTCGACAGGTTTTAAGGTTTTTTGAATAAGCCCATCTACCAATTGTTCCAATTTAGAGCGGGAAAGTGTCATGGTCAAATGAAGTGGTCCGGCTTCGCCGGATCCTTGCGTAATAAATGGTTGATTAATATTGGCTTCCATAGAAGAAGAAAGCTCAATTTTTGCTTTTTCCGCAGATTCCTTCAATCGTTGCAAGGCCTGGGGATCTTTTCGTAAATCTACGTTGTTTTCCTTCTTAAACTCATCAGCAAGATGATCTATAATTACTTGGTCAAAATCATCTCCACCCAAATGGGTATCACCATTGGTTGATTTTACTTCATATACCCCTTCTCCCAATTCAAGAATGGAGATATCAAAAGTTCCACCTCCCAAGTCATATACGGCGATTGTATGCGCGTTCTTTTTGTCCAAACCATATGCCAATGCTGCTGCAGTTGGTTCATTAATAATACGAAGCACTTCAAGCCCAGCTATTTCTCCTGCTTGCTTGGTAGCTTGTCTTTGAGAATCATCAAAATATGCAGGAACGGTGATAACCGCTTGCGTTACTTTATCTCCCAAATAACTTTCTGCATCACTTTTTATTTTTTGCAAGATTTGCGCTGAAATTTCTTGAGGAGTAAATGTTTTGCCCTCTACTTCAATCAGCGCCATCCCATCCCGTCCACTTTTTACCGTATAGGGGAGCCATTTCATGTCTTTTTGCACTGAAGGGTCAGCTAATTTTCGTCCAACGAGGCGTTTTACTGAAAAAACCGTTCTCTTTGGTTTAAGTACCATTTGACGCTTCGCCACATCTCCTACTACTCGCGAGATTGGATCAACCACAGAAGGAATTACGTTTCGACCTTCTGCAGAATGAATCACTTTGGGTGATCCACCCTCCATAACCGCTACGCATGAATTTGTTGTTCCTAAATCTATTCCAATTATCTTAGCCATACGTTAATAACTTAGAATTCATAATTCTACATTCTTAATTTAATTCTAAACTCTGAATTCTAGATTCTGAATTTTATAGTTTCGCTTATCTGCCCACCAATACCTGTGCGGGTCTTAGTATTTTATCATATAAAGTATATCCAGCGCGAATTTCTTTTTCAACTATTCCTTCTTGCCCGTCTACAGTTTCTACGCATTCCATCGTGTGCGGATCAAAAACCAAGCCTTCGGTTGCAATCTTCTTAATTCCTTCCTCCCTTAACGCTTGTAAAATTTGGGCGAGGGCCAAACCTATTCCCTGATCTTTACTATGCTTTGCCGCCAGTTCCAGCGTATCTACTCCTGGAAGAAATCTAAGAAGCATGCCTTTGTTGGCTTGTTGAACCCAAACTCTTCTTTCTTCCATTACTCTTTTTTCAAGGTTCTGATAGTCTGCCAAAGCACGCTTTACCTGATTTTCCAATTCTTCAATCTTCTGTTTCAACCCATCACTCACATTTTCAGTTTCAATCGCGCCTGCCTTGTCGGCAGACAGGTTTGACGCGACCACATTATCTTCTTCTTCTCTGTTTTTTTTCATTCTTAATTCCGATCTTACCAGCCCCTTACTATCTCTTCAACTAGATTTTTATAATATCTTACTGCGGGAACCACGTAATTATAATTCAATCGCGTTGGACCCAGTACCCCAATACCACCCTTGGAATTCATAGAAGTATGAAAATGAGAATACACAAAACCAAAGGGCCCAATCAAGCGCGGTCCTAATTCTGCGCCCAAGAGTACGTGCACATCTTCATCTTCAAGTTCTGGATGAAAAATACTTTTGATAAGATCGTATTCTTCAATGGCAATAAGCAGGTTTCTCGTCACATCTATATCAAAAAACTCAGGCATATCCAAAATATTGGCATATCCCGCGCAGTACACATTACCATCTTCAGTCGTAGTAACTGCCAAGGCTCCGGTTTTTTCTGCCAAGGAGCTCGTAAGCTCTTTTAAGAAGCGCTGTGTTTTGTCTCTATGATCCCATAACTTTTCTTTTACTTCTACTTCTTCTGCTACAGAAAGTTCTTTTTCTTTCATAAGCTGGGTAACGTAAAATTTCATACCAACAGGCGTTGGTACTCTTCCCGCTGAGGTATGAAGTTTTTGCAAATACCCAAGCTCGGTGAGTTTTACCATTTCGTTACGTATAGTAGCTGGAGAAGCAGAAAGATTATGTTTTTTTTCCAAAGTTTCCGAACCAACCGCAGATGCGGTAGCAATATATTCTTCTATGAGGCTTTTAAGAATCTCTATTTGTCGTTGTGTTAAATCATGCATAGGTTCGTATTAGCAGTAATATATCACGAGTGCCAAGTCTTGTCAAGAGGTAATTACCATGGTATACAATATATCCATGCATCGAAACAGAAGACCGTTCAAGCTCGTTCCCATCTTTATCTTTTCATTCATTGCTATTTTGTACATCACGCACACCTATCCTCCAAATTTCAAATTTCAAATTTCAAATTTCAAATTGGAGGCCTTGTATCCCTTCTTCTTCACTCTTTTTCTTTTTCTCTCCACTTTTTTTGCTTTTTTTCTTAACCATATCCGCCGTGGATTTTTCCTGGGATTATTTCTCACCTCATACCTTTTTACCAGATACTTAGGTCTTCATCATCCCTTTTTCCCGCTCACGCTCATCGCTATTTTCCTCGCCCTGGAACTCGTTTTTTCTCGAAACCATCAATAATTAATTGTTCAAATAAGAAATCTCTGATAGAATTACCCCATGAGCAAGTTCTATATCACCAATGCCATCCCGTATGTAAATGCCAAGCCGCATATTGGCCATGCACTGGAATTTATCCAATCTGATGTCATAGCCCGTTATCACCGCTTGCGAGGGGACGAGGTAAAATTCCTTTGCGGAGGTGATGAAAATGCACTGAAGAATGTCCAAGCTGCCCAAAAAGCAGAAAAAGAAGTACAAAAATTTATAGACGAAAATTCTCAAAGTTTTTATGACCTCTCCAAAAAACTCGACATTACATTTGACGTTTGGCAAAAAGGAAGTGATGCAAAGCATCATTCTTCCTCCCAAAAGCTTTGGCAACTCTGCTCTGCAGAGGGTGATATTTACAAAAAACAATACGAAGGACTTTACTGCGTTGGTTGCGAATTATTTTATGAAAAAGAAGAACTGAATAAAGAAGGAGAATGTTTTGAACATCCAGGAAAAAAACTCGACGTAGTAGAAGAAGAAAATTATTTTTTCAAACTCTCCAAATACCAAAATCAACTCATCGAGCTTATCTCAAGCGATACCCTTCAAATCATCCCAAGTTTTCGAAAAAATGAAGTTCTTTCATTTTTGAAAAATCCATTGGTAGATATCAGTATTTCCAGGTCTAACAAAAGAGCGAAAGATTGGGGCGTACCAATACCAAGCGATAGCTCTCAAAAAATGTATGTATGGTTTGACGCTCTAAATATCTATCAAAGCGGAATCGGGTTTGGGTCGCCTGAGGCGACTGATATTGAATCGTATAAGAAATGGTGGCCTGCCGATGTACAGGTAATTGGCAAAGGCATCGTCAGGTTTCATGCCATATATTGGCCAGCATTTCTTCTCTCCGCAAAACTTTCGCTTCCCAAAAAATTATTTGTTCATGAATACATCACGGTAAATGGACAAAAAATGAGCAAAACGCTTGGCAATGTCATAGACCCGACTGTGCTTATCGAAAAATATGGCGTGGACGCTCTTCGCTATTATTGTCTTGCCAAAATATCCCCATTTTCAGACGGAGATTTTTCAGAAGAAAAACTAAAAGA
>CAYICR010000018.1:0-14140 GCA_964361925.1 uncultured Gammaproteobacteria bacterium | reverse complement strand
ACGAAGAATTTATACAACGCCTTGCTTTCTCTGAAAAACGAAGAAGAATGCAAGCGCTTTTTGCGTGATATTCTCACCAAAGCAGAAATACAAGAATTTACCAATAGATTAAAGGTTGCAAACATGCTCACAAACAAGGTTTCATACAAAAAAATTGAAAAAGAAACAGGCATGAGCTCCACCACTATCGCACGCATCAGCAAATGGCTCGCCAAGGGCATGGGCGGATACCAGATGGTTATCAATAGATTAAATAATAAAAGTATGAACTATAAACTATCAACTAAAAAACAACTTGAATCAGAACATCATACCCCCACTTCTCGTGGTGGTGTGATTTTTGGTGCTTAAAAAGAAATAAGCGATAAGAATTACCCCGCCACAAGCGGGGTTTTTTCGTTTTTTATGGCAAAAAAAATGACGAATCCCTAGGTGCAAAGCTAAATCACCTCCGAGGTGAAATTGAATCTACACCTAGGGAGAAGAAAAATATGAAATTAAAGAGATTATTAATAGCTGGTGGCAATTCTACCCTGCTTGTCTGGGATTGTCCACCTGGTAAGAAAAACAACATTACCAACAAATATCTAGGCGACGTGGAGCAAGTTGGGTTTGTTGAAGAAAAAAATGGCCTTCTCTATTTAAACATGATGGGAGGCGAGCTGTGTATCAACGGAACGATTGCGCTTGCTTCTTTGTGCGGAGAGAAGGGTAAATTGTTTACCAGTGGTTTACGGGGACCAGTTTTTTACCGAAACATCAAGGATAAAACATTCATTGGGCTAACTGTTAATTACCAACAAATTAAGAATACAGTTTTTCTTGAAGGCATCGGCTATATTTACCTAAAAAGAAAGGTAAATAATCCAAAAACATTCTTAATCTCTCTATGTCTCCAATATAATCTACCCGCATTTGGCATTATATATTTTCGAGACAATAAAATTATTCCAATTGTGTATGTAAAACAAACAGATTCTCTTTTTGAAGAATCAGCCTGCGGTTCTGGAAGCATTGCTTTCTCGATTCTCACCAAAAAAACAAATATCACCCAACCAACAGGAAAAAGAATAATTGTCAATAGAAAAGATTATTCATTCGCCGTAAACGCTCAAGTAACCAATTTAACTTAAAACTATGGAAAGATACAAACCATTTTATAATCCACCAAAAGATTCCTTTTCAGGCGGGTCATCACAAGACCAGTCTCCTGACGATGGAATTATGGACGAACTGATGGTTCCCGCGCCAGAAGAACTTCCTGGTACTGTCGAAGAAATTATTTATTCGGAAGAAAATGGTACGAAGATCTGGGATGTATTCAAATGGTTTAAAAACGGCAATTTCGGAAAAGACTGGGTTCTAGGAAGAGATGAAAGAAGATTTGCAAAAGATCTTGTTGATTTTTCTCAAGGCAAACCGACCGACTTTATCATTTGGAACTGTATCGGATTTCAATGGGAAAATGATTTAAGAGGAGGATTTCCACGAAGTGAAATAACATCAAATCTTGACGCATCGATAGCGTGGTATTTCAATACCCAAATTGAGGAAATGTCCCTCATGCTTTCAGATATTGGTAATCCAAATATCTCAATAATCATTCCGAGCAACGAAGCACTGGATGAAAGAGTTTGGAAATACACTCAACCCACAGAAGAAAGGAATGCTATCGTTGATCAGGCTGTCGCAGGGCTATCTGAAAAGTTTAAAACCATGCCCTTACAAGAAAATGTGTGTCTTCAAGTCACGAGATGGGATGATTTTCTTATCAAAAGGGGTGCTGAGAAAACACAAACAGCATACTCACAAGAAGGAGAGAATAGAATAAGAAAATCTGGGAAGATTGCAAGAATTACCACAGAAGCAATCAGAAGTTATCGAAAATACCTTGAGGAAAAAGGAATAAAACATCTCAGAGACGACGAATTGGCAAATAGACGCATCATGTATTATGGAGTGTATGCAGGAGAAGGCGTATTCTACGAAGAACAAAAAAGAAAGAATAGAAACACCGTAGTAGTTAACTTCGAAGAAATGCGCGTGGCACAAATGGGATACTTAGGAAGTAACGGATCTGCTACTTTTGTGACACCCATCAAACTACCACAAATGCAGGAATATTATCGGTTTGAAAATAGTCAGCTTCCACAGAGATAATATGATATTATAAACTAGTACTAATTATGAACAACGTTCAAACACTCAAAGGTTTTCGGGATTTCCTTCCCAAAGAAATGCGAAAACGCCAATATGTCATAAACACTTTGAAACAGGTGTTTGAGTCCTATGGATTTGAACCACTGGAAACCCCGGCCCTGGAATACGCAGAAATCTTGCTTGGAAAATATGGCGAAGAGGGCGATAAACTGATGTATAAATTCAAAGACAATGGAGACCGCGATGTTGCCCTGCGCTATGACCAAACAGTCCCCCTGGCTCGCGTAGTCGCGCAGTATCAAAATGAATTGCCCATGCCATTTAAGCGTTACCAAATCCAACCAGTATGGCGTGCTGAAAATACCCAAAAAGGAAGATACCGAGAATTCCTCCAGTGCGACGCGGATATCGTAGGCGCCAACTCTCCCCTCTCTGACGCAGAGATAATTAACCTTGCCGAAAAAGCATTAGAAAAACTTGGATTCTCAAATTATAAAATTGTTATAAACGATCGGGTCAACTTTGCAAATGTCCCCCCGCTTGCAATCGCTACAATTGACAAACTTCAGAAAATTGGCAAGGAAGGAGTCTTAAAAGAACTGGGGGACAAAGGAATTCCCGCTTCAACGCTTGATGAAGTATTAAATAAAAAACCAACAGAAAATTTAGAAAAGATTATCCGATTATTAAATAATCCACGTGTGGTTTTTGACCCAACTTTGGCTCGCGGATTGGATTATTACACCGGGCTTATTTTTGAAATAGAAATTGAAGGATATTCTGCTGGATCAGTATGCGGTGGTGGAAGATACGATAATCTTATTGGAATGTTTGCTGGAAAAGATATTCCTGCTGTTGGGTTTGCCTTTGGATTTGACCGGCTCGTTGAAGCAATGGATGAGCTAAACCTCTTCCCTACTGACTTAGCAACAACCAGAGTATTGGTTACAGTTTTTTCTGATGATTTAAGAAATAAATCTATAGAAGTTGCTAATAAATTGCGAGAAAATGATATTAATACTGAGCTTTACTTGGATGACGCGAAGATGGAAAAACAACTTAAATACGCGGATCAAAAAGGAATTCCGTTTGTGGTAATTATCGGCCCTGACGAAGCGAAGAACAATACGGTGACCTTGAAGAACATGAAAACGAGAGAACAACAGACCGACTCGTTTCCTGTCATTGCGGACTTGATCCGATGAACAATAAACACATCGCCATTCTAGCTCTTGTAATCGCCAATATCGTTTGGGGCGCCACCTCGCCAATTATGAAATGGGCGCTTGCAGATTTGCAACCCTTTACCATGGCATTCTTACGATTTTTCCTCGCAGCCTTCATCCTCCTCCCCTTCGCCCGCAAGCAACTCTTCATTCAAAAAAAAGACATTTTTAACCTCGCGATCATGGCGCTTTTTGGTGTATCTCTGAGTATCGGGCTTTTTTTACTCGCGCTCACCACTACAGAGAGCATCAACGCCCCGCTTATCGGTAGTTCGACCCCAATTTTTGTTGTTATCATTTCTATTTTCTTTCTTCATGAAAAAGCAAAAGTACGAACCATTGCGGGAAGCATCCTCGGACTCCTTGGAATCATAGTAATACTTCTTAATCCTATTTTGGAAAAAGGCCTTGATTCCTCGCTCATCGGAAACCTGCTTCTTATCGCATCCACCCTTACCGGGGTTGTCCACCTTTTTATCTCAAAAAAACTCCGAAATACCTACAGCCCAATTACTCTCACTTTTTATTCATTTCTATTCGGATCTCTTTTTTTTGTACCTCTATTTATAGGAGATATCGTAACAAGCGGTATCCCAACTATTGGCATGCAAGGCTTTATCGGAATTACATTTGGCGCACTCATAGCCTCCGCCATGGCGCATTTCTTCTTCTACTGGTCTGAAAAATACCTCAACCCAGCAGATGTTTCAATTTTCGCATACATTCCCCCTGTTGTTGCGGTTTTGGTAGCTATTCCACTTCTGCATGAAAAAGTGTCAGAACTTTTTCTCATCGGCGCACTTCTTGTATTTGTAGGGCTCTACATAGCCGAAGCTCACAAAAAATACCACCCTTTGCACCACAGCCGTTAATCCTTGCTCTCTTTGTCATTTATTGATATAATCGGTGTGGTAAATAAATTTATGAGATCAGATATTCATCCAACATATAATCCAGCATCAAAAGTAATTTGTGCGTGTGGCAACGTTTTTGCTGTTGGATCCACACAAGACATCATCCATATCGAGCTTTGCAACAAATGCCACCCGTTCTACACAGGAGAACAAAAATTTGTCGATAGCGCTTCCATGATTCAAAGGTTCCAAAAAAAGCAGGATGTCGCGCAGAAATACAAGGCAAACACGATCCAAAAAGCGCAGGAAAAGAAAAAGAAACAAGATGCCCCCAAGACTCTTCGCGAAATGCTCGCAGCCCTCAACTAGATGGACGATTATCGCTATACTCAAATTCAAGAGCTTGAGCAAAAAATTGCCGAAACCAAAACACTGCTTTCGGATCCTTCTCTTGTTGATTTAGCGACCACAGAAATTGCCCAACTTGAAGAAGAAAAAAAAGCTTTGGAAGAAAGCCTGACGGCATCATATGAAACACCCCAGCAGTCTTTGGATGACCGAAACGCGCTTCTACAAGTCAGTGGCGCTGCGGGCGGAGACGAAGCCAAATTGTGGGCAGAGGAAATTCTTCGCATGTATTCCCGTTTTGCAACACTGAAGGGATATAAAGTAGAACAAGTTTCGCAAGACACGATAAAAATAATCGGAAAGAGCACATTCGGATTATTCAAATACGAAGCAGGTGTACACCGCGTACAAAGAACCCCCGCCACGGAAAAACGAGGACGGCTTCACACCTCTACTGCCACTGTATCCATCCTTCCCGAGCTTGAAGATATAGATCTCCATATAAATCCTGAGGATATAGATTTCGCTGCTTTTCGAGGAAGCGGACATGGCGGACAAAATGTAAATAAGGTATCAAGCGCGGTACGCTTGGTACACAAACCCTCTGGTATTGTGGTAACCGCCCGCACCGAACGCTCTCAACTACAAAATCGGGATATAGCCATGGAATTACTGCGCGCAAAACTTTGGGAAATAGAAGTCGAAAAACAACACGAGGAAATTTCCTCACTCAAATCTACCCAAGTTGGACGCGGTATGCGCGCAGAAAAAATCCGTACCTATAATTTCCCCCAAGACAGACTCACCGATCACCGCATCAACAAATCATGGCATAATTTACCAGTTCTGATGGAAGGCGGACTCGACGACGTCATTGACGATATGAAAGTATTAGAAGAAACTACTTGAGATACTCTGCGTCTTTTTTCTTAAAAATCTCCAACTTGTCAAGCGTGTCGTCTTTTATAATTTTTGCCAAATGTCTTCCTCCTGCTAAATACGGCAACATTACATAATCAGCCCCATTTTCGTAAAGAACGCGGGCATCCTCTATTTCTTTTGCCATAACCACTACTTTTATATTTCTTTTTCCTGATAAATTGCGAAGAAGGATGAGGTTATCATCCACATCGGGAACAGTGGAAATCACTAATTTTGCGCCAAGCAATTGTGCGCGCTCCTGAATTTCTATATCTGCGATATCACCAAAAAGACTTACTATTTTTTTCTTCCTAAGCCTATCCACTACATCTGGATCGAAATCTACTACTACCACGTCTTCTCCTTCATCACGAAGCGCTTCCAAAATTGACTCCCCCATTCTATTGCTCCCCACTAACACAACATGATTTTTATGTTCTCCCAATTCATCCTGTGTTTCAATGTGTCCCTCACGCCGTATTTTTCTTTCAAAAAAAGCAAAATGATGTCCATACGTCAAATAAATTTTATTGTCATACACAATGAGATATGTCGAAACCACAAACGTCACCACACTCACTACGGTGATAACAGACAATACATCTGAGGTAATATGTCCAAGTGTCGCTCCCAAAAATAAAATTATTAAACTAAATTCCGAAATTTGAGACGTTACAATACCAGTGAGAAAAGACGTACGCTTACGATATCCCAATACGCCCATAAGGCACATGACGATAAACGGCTTTACGAAAATCACAAACAGCGACAACACAAGAGCTGGCACGATAACTGCCGAAAAGTTCCCAAACGTCATCTCCATCCCAATCATGACAAAGAAAATAGTAATGAAAAAATCCCGCAATGTTTTAATGCGCGCTGCAATTTGTAAGTTCTCAAGCGAATTAGCCAAAGCTAGTCCTGCCAAAAATCCACCTATCTCTATAGGAAATCCAACCAGCGGCGAAGCAACCAATCCCGCCAAGCCCAAAACCCACGCAAGACTAAAAAGAAAAAGAGTTTCCTCGCTTCTGGCAATAATATGAACTATTTTAGGAAAAAATACTTTCCCCAAGTATAGAATAGACCCAAATATGAGTATGCCCTTCACCAACACCAGCGCAAGAGGAAGTGGCAAAAATGCCCCTGCTTCTCCGCTGGAAGTTTTGGAAAGAAACATGAGGATAAATACCGCTGTTATGTCTTGGGCCAACAAGAGTCCAACTGAAATTTTTCCATACAGACTTTGTAAGTTCTTTTTGTCTGAAAGCAACTTAACAATCACGATGGTGCTTGAAAACGTAAGCGCGATACCAACATAAATAGCGCTTGTTGGATTAAATCCTAAAGCTATAGCTACAAAATAGCCACAAATCCACGTAATGACAATTTGCCCTGCTCCTATGATACCCGCAGTAAATCCAATAGATCGAAGATCTCGCAGGCGAAATTCCAGCCCCATCATAAAAAGAAGAAGCGTGATGCCAAGCTGTGAGAGATTCTTCAGTTGATCCAAATGCCCCAACTGAATCTGTCCAAATGGACCAATGAGAATTCCGGTGAGAATATATGCCAAGATTGCAGGTTGTTTAAAGAAACGAAAAATAACCGCCAAAAAAGCAGCAACACAAATAATAACTGTTATCTCAAAAAGAACAGAGCCCACACAATAATTATGAAGTAGTATGTAGTATGTATCAAGTAGTAGCTTAAACTGAACGCTAGTTGCTAGTGGCTACTTGGTGGGGGCTTCGGAGAGCGTGGCTTTAAGATCCAATGTTTTCGTAGCTCGATAAATGGTTAGAGAAATAGTGTCTCCTACTTTTTTCTTGGCGATGATTCTGGCGATATCATTGTTTTCTGTTACTTTATCACCATTTATTTTGGTGATGATATCGCCCCGCTGTATTCCTGCCTCGTCGGCGGGCGAATCTACTCCTACCTGCTGGATGAAGGCACCTTCCGGCACTTCATTAAGAATAGCCAATTCTCTACTCACCGTTCGATAATTCACCCCTAAATACGCGCGACTAAATTGTCCTGTTTCGTTGAAATTTTTTATCGAATCCTTAATTTCATCTATAGGAAGTGCGAACCCAATATTTTGGCCACTTGAGGCAACTGCAGTATTTACTCCTATTACCTGTCCCGAAGAATTCAAAAGCGGACCCCCTGAATTTCCTGGATTTATCGCTGCGTCTGTTTGGATAACATTATCGAGCTGTTCTGATAATGACCGTCCGTCCCCTGCCGTAATACCGCGCCCAAGACCCGATATCACTCCTGTAGTTACCGTGTTTCGAAACTCTCCAAGCGCAGTTCCAATTGCGATAACAAATTGTCCCACCACCAACTTGGATGAATCACCCATCTCAACAGAAATCAACTTTTGCCCTTTATTTTCTTCCGGATTAATTTTTAGAATTGCTATATCATTAAATGGATCGCGATAAATTTTTTCAACCGCATATTTTTTATCATTACTCACTATCACTTGATATTTTATATTTGCTGAGGAAACCACATGCTTATTTGTAACTATCAATCCATCTGCGGTCACGAGAAATCCTGATCCTATGTCTTGGGGCTGTGGATCAGCATCCTCTTCTGTTGATTTAGGAATTCGAAATGGAGAAAAGGGATCATAAAAAGAAGGTGTTCTACTCGAAACTGGAATTACTTCTGCGATCGTCACCACTGACGGTCCTACATTTTTCACCACATCTATAACTACTGATTCCTCGCTTACCACCCTTAATTTTTCACTCGGAGATGAAAGAGGGCTTTGAATCGGTTGTTTGGGGAATAGAGGGGAAAAACCATTCCAAAGAAATAAAAAACCAGCGAGAAATAAAACGGTAACAACAAGTCGACGCATTTCTTTATTTTACCAACTCTTCCACTGCTTTTTCAAGTTGATTGTCTCTATTTTCAAGTTTTGGATCATACTCTACCAGCACATCAGGAGCCAAGCCTTTCCCGTGCACCCATATCTTGTTGGGAGTAAGCCATTTGGCGATAGTAACATGAATGCCGGCTCCTTCACCCAAATCTTCAGATGTTTGAATCGTACCTTTCCCAAAAGAAATTTCTCCAATCAACTTCGCCCTCTTATGGTCACGAAGCGCCCCCGATACAATTTCTGCCGCGGACGCGCTTCCTTTGTTTATCAAAACCACCATAGGTATATCCATAAGCAATCCCTTTCTGTTAACCGAGAACTCTGTTTCCTGCCCATTCCCCCTGTCCTGAATTACCACAACACCACTACGAAGAAACTCTGAAGAAACATAAGTGGCTTCAGTCAAATACCCGCCAGGATTATTGCGAAGATCCAAAATAAGACCTGCTATCTTCCCCTCATTTTGTATAGACATCGCGATCTTATTTACCACAGGAGTCCAGTCAATATTGGTACTGTCCCCAAATTGTGAAAGTCGGATATACGCAATGCGTTGCTTATCTTTACCAACCAAAGCAGGGGTAATGCTCACCTGAGGAATATCTTTTACTTCTTTTACCCAACCCTCCACGCTTTTTATCGATATCGTATCTCTTACAATCGAAACCTCTACTGCTTTCTCCGCTGATTTATGCAAGATCGTAAGCGTAACCTTGGTATCTTTTGGCCCTCTAATTTTCTCTACCGCTTGTCCCAATGTCCAACCAAACGTAGAAACACCATTTACTTTTAGAATTGCGTCCCCAGGCTTTATCCCAGATTTAGAAGCAGGACTTCCGTCCAGCGGAGCAACGACAATAATTTGCTTTGCGACCATACCCAATTCTGCGCCAATCCCTTGAAATTTTCCCGCTAAGGTACTTTTGAAATCATCATTTTGTGACCTGGGAAGATACATGGTATAGGGATCATCAAGGGAGTCAACCATGCCAGAAATCGCGCCATTCAGCATTTTCTGAGGGTCTATTTTTGTTTTATCGTAATATCCATTTTGTAGTTTTTGCCACACGGTCCAAAATTGATTAAAATCAATCTGTGACATTGACTGGGGAGGCTCTTTACCAACTATGGTAATCTGAGGCTGATATTGTTTCCAGGCAAAATCAATTTTTGAAACCCCAACATAATACCCCACCATGGTAGAAATCACCATGAGAAGTACTACGTGGACAGCTCGTGTCTTCATATTATTCATGAAAAGGAAAATTGCTTGACTTATTAAACCCGCACAAGAAATGGCAAAAGAGCCAAATGACGAGCGTGCTTGATCGCTGTGGTGACTCTTCTTTGATGCTTAGCACACAATCCATTTCTACTTCTTCCAATTATCTTACCACGTTCAGTAAGAAAACGGGAAAGGATTTCAGAATCCATAAAATGTGGGAGCTTCTTTTCATCACAAAAATAACAATTTTTTATTGTTATTATCTTCCTTTTTTTTCTTAATGGTTTTTTATTCATAGTTCGACAAGCTCACTATTAGAATGGTATATCGTCTGCCGTAATGCTCTCATCTACAACTTCTGTCTCTTTTTTTTCTTTTACAACCTCTTTTTCTACTTTTTGTGGCTCTACTTTCCCCACTACCTCATCTACCTTCTCTACTCTTGGTGCTTCCCCCTCCGTACGTCTCGGGCTATCCAAAAGAATCATGTTATCAATTACTATTTCTGTTGTTGATCTTTGCTGTGCGTCTTGGGTAGTCCAAGTTCTCGTAACCAACCTGCCCTCAACATATACTTTTCTTCCTTTGAGTAAAAATTGGCTACAAAGTTCTGCGAGCTTGTTCCACGCAACGATGCGATGAAACTCTGTTTCTTCTTTTTTCTCGCCCGATTCGGTAGTCCAACCCCTATTTGTTGCAAGTCCAAATGAAACAACTGCTGCGCCAGTTGGTGTATATCGTAACTCTGGATCCCGAGTTAAATTTCCAATCAGTTGAACCCTATTTAAACTTCGTGCCATAAAAGTATTCCGATTCTAGAAACTAGATACTAGAAGTTAGATTCTCTATCTTCAAATTTCAAGCTTCAAATTCCAGCTTCTAGTTTCCAGACTCCATTCTCAATTACTTAGTTCTTATCACCAAGTGTCTTAAAATATTTTCATTCTGATACAAGTGTTTTTCCAAATCTTTTTCTATCGCGTTCTCCGACTCTACCGAAAGCCCAACATAAAACCCAGAAAGCTCGTGCTTTATAGGATACGCCAAAACTTTCTGTCCCCATTCTTGCTCTTTGGTAATTTTTACGTTCTTAAATAACTTCTTGATATCCTCGATTAATTTCTTGCGCTTTTCCTCCGCAAGCGTAGATTTTACCACAAAAACTAATTCGTACAATCTCATCCCATCAATTTTAGCAAAATTGCCCCTTGGGCGCAAGAGGTAACAAGCCTCATTCATCAATCGTAATGACTGCCCTTGCTGAGCCGCTCGCGGATAAACTTGCAGAAACGGTAGCGATCTCATATTCTGCGATAATCAAATCCTTTTTCAACACATATAAATAATCTTTATACTCAGGTTGAATTAAAATATGTATCCCGCCTGTATCACCCTTGTCTTTTGCTACGACGCCTACTATCAAATACCCAAATTCTTTCAAGATCTCAGCCATTTGACTTCCTCTTCCTGGCTTACCAGTCGCGTTTTCTACCAAGATACTTACATTACTTCTGACCAAGCCTGTCGCGCTCCCAAGCCCCATGGTTTCTTCAAGCGTAGACGAAGGATTGGAAGAAGAATATACTTCCAGAAATGGCATAGGAAAATATGAAGAGCTTTTTAGCAAATCTGCATAAGAAATCGTTCGATAACTTCCGCTCCCTGGATCCATAATCAAAAAATTCTTCTCGTCATACCCCCTGATAACCACCGCATGCTCGCCCTTCACCACAGGAACGCTCCCATAGGTAAAAACTGCGTCCACTGTTTGGCCAAATCCTACTTTAAGCCAGCTCATCACCAAATGATTATCAAAAATTGCTTGTTTAATCTTTGCGATAATTACATCGTCTCCATCTTTCATAATAGGCTTTGCGCGCAAACCGAATGAATTAAAAATATCAATAAATGGAGGCGCATGAACTCCGTAATAATCTGATCCTCCAAACTTCTTGTTGAGATTATTATAAAGCTCTGCCATGCTTACAGGAGCAACTTCTCCCATGCGAATTCCTAAATTTGGATTTTGCGAAACACCCACTTTTTCTATCAATAACTCTTCAGCAGTTTTGACATTTTTCAAAGAAAATCTACTGTCAGAGGTGAAATGATACAAAATCGCAGTAGCTACGCCAAATTCGCAACTAAGGCCATACACCTGCCGACGAGGCGCGATATCAATACTATAACTAGGAGAAGGTTGAAATGAAATCGCTTGCGCTTCTTGCTTAGATCCCAATACGTCTGTAGTTAAAGTCAACGAAGAATCGGAAGGTACCAAAGTAACCAGTGGCTTCTTTTGATACTTTATCACATACGTGAAAACCAACAGACCCGCTACATAGAAAAAAAGAGAAAGGAAGAAAGCTCCAAGTACAAAATTTCCACTGCGCCCCATATCTTATGGTTTCACGGGCGCAAAACCATGAAGCCCCGTATAATTTGACGACCAATCTACCTTCGCCTCATGCGCCGCTGTGACACTATCTTCAAATACTTGTTTGATCTGTCCAGCCTCTCTTGCCCCCAGGAAACCTATAGGTGACAGGCTCCCTATCAAAGACCTAGACTCATCGTGGTCTCCGATCTGTTGACCACCAATTTCTCCTGTTATCCAGGATCTCAACTGTCCATATGACTGACGTGCTTCACCTTCTTTATCAAGCCCTGTATCATCCTTCAGAAGTGCGTGCCACGCTTGACCAACAGAGGGTAACCCGCTTCGAACGAATGGTTTTTGAATATCATTAACCAAATTATGTTCTAACCAGCGCTCACGATCATACGTACCATCGGGAACATCCCATATTCTAGCGACTACATTAACGGCTTTGGCAATACCAGTTGTTGGAGAAACAAAAAAAACATCTCTTGCATCATCTATTTCCGTATAGAGAAATAAAGACGAGTCCTTATCATTTGGAGGCTCCCAGGGCATTCCATGACCATATCTCCCTACCTGTTTATATATTTTCCGCCTTATTTCCCTAGGAACGGATTTCAACAATACCACTCCCTTACTAACTTCTCCCGAACTACTCTTTCTGGTAACCACTTTACAAAAATCACCAAGTACTTCTCGCGCATCTTCCATTTTTTGTATTACCGAAGTCGCTGCTTGTTTTATGGGCTCCATGCTTGCTTCCTCGTGCATCTTTTTATGAAATTCCCAGGGTCATAGTGTGCGTTTTCGTTTCTTCGTCATAGCACTCACGATTCCACAGAGCATCATCCATGTAGTCTCGCGTCCTATCCCATCTATTACTGAATTTAGCTTCTGCGATAAATTGTTTCTGTTGCATCTGGGCAAGCGAAACAAGATCTGCTGATATTTCGGCCCTTACTTCTTCTGGAGTTTTTCGAATTTCTGGCGTAGAATCACTGAGGAGGACCGTTGGCTCTATCTGAGGCCTTATTTGATCACCCTTAAACCTTCCAATAAAACGACCAAATCTTGATTTCTGAGTGGAACTTGGTGCAACTTCAGGCTTGCCTCTGTCTGGGCTCTCCATATTTTATTCTATACACGAACTAGTTACGGTGTCAACATGCCACATGCAGTATGCTTCAATTAGTTTCCGATTTTAAACTCAATAACATCGCCATCACGTACTATATACTCCTTGCCTTCCATCCGAGCCTTTCCTGCTTCTCTACTTCCTTTCCAGCCCCTACAAGAAACAAACTCTTCAAAACTTACCACTTCTGCTTTTATAAAATGCTTCATAAAATCAGTGTGAATCTCGCCGGAGGCCATGAGCGCGGTAAAACCGCGTCGAATGGTCCATGCCCGCACTTCTTTCTCCCCAGCAGTAAGAAAAGAGATCAAACCTAACTGCTCATATGCCTTTTTGATAAGTCGTTCCAAGCCCGATTCTTGCAACCCCAAATCTTTCAGATATTCTTCTTGCTCTTCATCTGACAAATCAGCCAATTCCGATTCTATTTTCGCAGAAATCGCAATCGTGTGGACAGGATAATCATTTTTCAATTCGTCTTCATCCACATTGGCTACGTATAAAATTGGCTTCATTGTCAGAAGCTGTAAATCTCTTACCAGTACTCTCTCTTCATCATTCAAATCACATTCAACAGCAAGTCTTCCCTCGCCCAAAGTTTTGCGAAGTTTCTCAATGCCAGCATAACGGATAACATCCTCTTTGGTCGCGTTTCTTTTGGGTTCATGCTGTTTCTGAAGCGTCTGCAAATCAGCAAGCATGAGCTCCGTGTTGACCACTGTCTTGTCGGATTCTGGATCCACTTTGTTGGATACATGAATTGTATCGGCATCCTTGAAATAACGAACAACCTCACAAATGACACTCACTTCACGAATATGCGAGAGAAACTTGTTTCCGAGCCCCTCGCCTTCTGAGGCTCCCTTTACCAAGCCCGCGATATCCATAAAAGTCACCGTCGCTGGTTTTATGGGTGGTAATTTTTTGTCCGTCAACTCGTCCGCAGTAATTTCCGCAAGAACCTCCAAGCGCTCATCCGGTACGGG
>CAYICR010000017.1:11419-14303 GCA_964361925.1 uncultured Gammaproteobacteria bacterium | reverse complement strand
AAAGATTGCATTTATGTATTGGCTTTTGATGGGTATAATTCTTGGCACTTTAGAGTTATATAGAAAAGAAGAGATAAATTTATGGAAAGAGTTCTTGAAATTACTTAGCTATCCGGTTACAGCGGTGGTTTTTCTTTTCGCAACAACCGTAACATTCTTTTCTTCCGCGCTGGATTATTACTTTGTTGGGGATGATTTCACGTGGCTTCGGTGGGCTTCTGATTGTCGTAATTATGTCGCAAACGGCTTGGTGCAATGTGAGCCGCTGAGTACTTTCTTGCAGTATTTCACCCAGTCGGATGGATTTTTCTATCGTCCAGGAACAAAAATATATTTTTCTCTCATGTATTCAACTTTTTGGTTTAATCAAACGATGTATCACTTGGTTTCAATAGGACTTCATTTTTTCGTGTCAGTTCTGGTTTTTCTCATAGCCAAACGGGTATTGAAAAATCATTTCCTGGCTGTTGGTGCTGGATTTTTATTTCTGATTCTCAGTGGACATTCAGAAACGGTATTTTGGACAGCAGCTACAGGTCACCTTTTTAATGTAGCTTTTATACTACTTAGCTTATTATTCTTTATATTTTGGAAAGAAAAAAAGAAGATAGTTTATCTTGTGTTATCTGTGTGTTCTATTTTTCTAAGTCTTCTTTTTCACGAGCTTGGGATTATTGCGCCACTTTTGATTATTTTGTATGACGTCGTCTATGGTGGGAATATTTTATTTCGCAAACTAGATATAAAAAACATTCATCTCCATCTTTTTGTTGCGCTTCCTATTTTACCTTATCTTATCTTGCGATTTGGTGCAGGAAGCCATTGGTTTAATGGAGATTATAGTTATAATCTTTTTAAACTCCCCTACAATATTATTGGAAATACGCTTGGATATCTCATGCTTGCCGTTGTGGGTCCGGATTCATCGTCTTTGTATCAGGGTCTTCGCAATGTTTCAAAAGAGCATCTTTTATTGGCACTTATACTTTCTGTTGTTGTTGGTGTTTTGATTTCTTATGTGTATAAGAAATATATCCGATATATGGTTTTGGAAGATAAAAAAATCGTAGTGTTTGGAACTTTATTTTTTCTGATTTCGCTAATTCCATTTTTGGGACTTGGGAATATCACTTTTCGCTATAATTATTTGTCTTCTGTGGGCTTTGTGATTCTCGTAGTTTTTTTCCTTCAAAAATTATTTATATTTTTGCGCGATATAAGTGATAGAAAAATAGCAAGCGCAGGCATGTTTATCATTATTCTTATCTTTAGCGCAAATCACCTGTTTCAATTACAAAAGCTCAGTATAGATTGGGATGGCGCTGGAGAAACATCCAAGAAATTTCTAGTATCACTTAATCATATATACTCGGTAGGTTGGAAAACAGAAAGTATTAAGCTATATTTTGTCGATGTGCCGATTCGTCACGGTGATGCATGGGTGTTTCCTGTTGGACTTTCTGACGCGATCTGGGCTGTGTTTCAAAATAAAAATATGAGCATATATCAGTCTTCTTCGGTGGAGGTCGCTCTTGACGGGGTACAAGATTCTTCAACAGAGAAGGTTTATTTGTTTGATGAAACCGGAAATATTACCGAGAAAATTCGTCTAAAAAAATGAAAAATATACACGCTTTTCTATTAATATTTGTTATTATCGGTGCATACTATGCACGTATGTATAAGTTTCATGAGCCTGTCGCCGATTGGCATTCATGGAGGCAAGCAGATACCTCGTCTGTTTCACGTCATTTCGCAACAGATGGGATAGATGTGCTTCATCCAAAGTTCGATGATTTATCCAAAGGCGTGTCTCTTATTGATAATCCAAAAGGCTACCGATTTGTAGAATTTCCTATTTATAATATTTTGCAGGCCAAAGTTTATACATCGTCCTCTCTTACCCTGGAAGAAGCAGGCAGGAGAGTTACTATTTTTTCACAACTTTTTTCAATACTGTTTATTTATCTTATTACGTCCCGCTTTACGAATAAAAGAGCTGGGTTGATCGCTTCTGCTTTTTATGCATTTGTGCCATATAACGTTTATTATGGGCGTACGATTTTACCAGACTCTACTACAGTGACTGCGATACTTGCTTCATTGTATTTTTTCAGTTTGTGGATGGAGAAAGTAAATAGTCTTAAGTTTTTTACGCTTTCATTATTGTGCACCTCGGTAGCCTTTTTACTTAAGCCCTATGCACTATTCTTTATGCTTCCTCATTTATATCTGGCGTATAAAAGGTTTGGCATGAGACTTTTTATTTCTTGGAGACTTATACTTTTTGCCGTGGTGAGCACAGCGCCACTTATCGCATGGAGAGCATGGATGCTTCAGTATCCAGAGGGTATTCCTCAGAGCGGTTGGTTACTAAATGGCTCGGGTATACGATTTAAAGGTGCTTTTTTTCACTGGATATTTGCAGATAGAATTGGCAAACTTATTCTTGGCTATTTTGGTCTTCCATTGGTGATTGTGGGGATAGTAGCAAAAATGAAAAATGAAGGATTGCTCTATATTGCCCTGCTCTTGTCTTCACTTATATATTTAATTGTTATGGCAACTGGTAATGTTCAGCACGATTATTATCAAATTCTTATTATCCCAACTTTGGCGATTCTCTTTGGAAAAGGTGCGGATTTTGTTCTCTCTGGAGCAGGAGTTATTTTTAATCGTTTTACCTCATACATGGTTATCCTGTCATGTATTGCATTTATGCTGGCGTTTGGATGGTTTTATGTGCGCGATTATTATAATTTACAGCACATTGAAGTGGTTATTTCAGGAGTCGCAATAGACAAGGCGTTACCAAAGGATGCAAAAGTTATTGCTCCCTATGGTGGCGATACTACTCTTCTTTATAATTTAAATAGAGTGGGTT
>CAYICR010000017.1:8478-11319 GCA_964361925.1 uncultured Gammaproteobacteria bacterium | reverse complement strand
ATTGCTCCCTATGGTGGCGATACTACTCTTCTTTATAATTTAAATAGAGTGGGTTGGCCAGTTTTTGACAGACCTCTTCGAGATTTTATCAAACAAGGCGCTACCCATATGGCATTTGTAAATCCTACACCCGGCGAACTGGAATTTACTAAATATTTTAACGTTACCGTCCAGGGACCAAGCTTCGTAGTTTTTGATCTACACAAACCTACCCAAGCAGGGAAAGAGCTAATACTTAAGAAAACGGAATGAATATATTAGTGGTTTCATCATTTTTACCCTATCCTCTTTTTTCCGGCGGACACATTCGCCTGTATCAGATTATAAAACGGCTTTCTAAGAATCATTCTCTCACGCTGGTTTGTGAGAAAAGAAATTATCAAACTGATGACGATGTGCATGAACTTGAAAAGTATTGCAAGGAGGTAATTGTTGTGCGGAGAAAAAAACAGTGGTCTTTGTTAACCGTTGGTAAAACACTTTTTTCTCTAAAACCTTTTTTGATTACTGGCCATACGCACGAGGAAATGACGAGAAAAATTCAGGAGGTGATGAACAAAATAAAGCTTGATGTCATTCACGCAGAGACTTTTTATATTATGCAAAACATTCCCAAAACAACTGTACCCGTGGTATTGGTGGAGCACAACATAGAATATTTAGTCTATGAAAGGTTTTTGCAAACTGTTCCCTTTTTTCTCCGGCCATTGTTATATTTGGATATTCTTAAACTGAAAAAAGTAGAAAAGTATTTTTGGAAAAAGGCGACAAAGCTTGTCGCAGTTTCAGAAGAAGAGCGTGATTTGATGAAAAGAGAGGACGTCGTGGTGGTACCAAATGGAGTAGATCTACAAGAATTCAGAATTCAGGATTTAGAATTCAGAATTGGTGGGGAGAAGAGGGTTTTGTTTATTGGAGATTTTAAGTGGGTGCAAAACAGAGACGCGCTCAAGTGGATTCTTCGAGAAATTTACCCTTCGTTTGTTAAATTGTTTAACGGTAAAACCAAGTTAAAACTTTGGGTGGTAGGGAAAAATATCCCAGATTCTTTAAGAAATATGACCAATGATACAAATGTTGTTTTTGATGAGAACGCGCCAGCTGATACGGAAAAAATTTACCAGAGAGCAGATGTGCTCCTCGCTCCTATTCGTGTAGGTGGCGGTACGAGTTTTAAAATCCTGGAAGCTATGGCAACAGGGGTTCCTGTAATTGCCACGTCCTTAGGAATTGAAGGAATTAAAGCAAGGGAATCGAAAGATTTCCTCTTGGCAAATACAACTGACGAGTTTGTGAGAGCTATTGATTCATTGTTAACAAATAAGAAGAGTTATGAGTCTTTAAGGATGAATGCGAGAAAGCTTATTGAAGAAAACTATAACTGGGATCATATCGTAAAAATATTGGACGGAGTATATCAAGAAGCGGTAAAAATATCATGAAAGATGTATCAATTATTATCGTTTCATACAACACGAAAGACATTCTTCAGAAATGTATTCAGTCAATTTATGATTCAGTCATTTCTGCTGCTTTTGAAATTATTGTAGTTGATAATGCCTCTTTGGATGGATCTTCTGAAATGATAAAAAATGAATTTAAAGAGATAATTCTGATTGAGAACAAAGAAAATATAGGTTTTGCAGCTGCCAATAATATGGGCATAAAAAAATCCGAAGGAAGTTTTTTATTGTTTCTTAACTCGGATACAAATGTGTATAGGGGATCAGTAGATGTGGTTTTGACATTTTTAAAAAATAACTCTACAACAGGGGCAGCAACATGTCGGGTGGAATTACCAGATGGGAAAATAGATGACGCGTCTCATCGCGGTTTTCCAACCCCCTGGAACTCTTTCTCTCATTTCTCAGGATTATCCCGCATGTTTCCAAAAACAAAGATTTTTGCAGGGTACAGCTTGGGACACCTTGATACATCAATAAATCATGAAATTGACGCGTGCGCGGGAGCGTATATGATGGTGAGGCGTGTGGCGGGGGAGCAGGTTGGATGGTGGGATGAAGATTATTTTTTTTATGGCGAGGATATAGACTTTTGTTATCGCTTACGTCAAATGAATTGGAAAATTTGGTACGTGCCATCAATAAAAATTCTTCATTACAAAGGGGTATCGGGTGGGATTAAAGAAATATCAAAAGATATTACCACTGCCGATTCAGAAACCAAACAAAGATCTACCCAAGCGCGTTTTGAAGCGATGAAAATATTCTATCAAAAACATTATTCTCAAAAATATCCTAAATTTATTACATGGATTACACTAGCTGGAATTAATGTTAAAAAAACAATTACAAAATTAGGTTAATTTATGAGAATTGGCATCGATTGTAGGTTGTGGAACGAAACGGGAGTGGGGAGGTATATTAGAAATTTGGTTACAGAGCTTGAGAAGATTGACTCGAAGAATGAGTATGTGCTTTTTTTAAATTCAGGCGTTGAGTTCAAAGTTCAAAGTTCAAAGTTCAAAGTTGTTACGGTGGACATAAGGTGGCATTCGATTGATGAGCAATTAAGATTTCCATCAATTCTTGAAAAAGAAAATTTAGATCTGGTTCACTTCCCATATTTCTCAGTTCCTCTTTTGTACAACAAGCCATTTATTATTACCATTCACGATCTTATCCTGCATCATTTTCCAACTGGTGAAGCATCAACTTTGCCGTTGCCATTATATTGGATAAAACAAGCTGGATATCGATTGATAATCAGGCAAGCAACAAAAAGAGCAAAAAAAATAATTGCGGTTTCACAATCTACTAAGAATGAAATAGTGGATCACCTAGGAGTAAATGGGAACAAAATTGTCGTTGCTTATGAGGG
>CAYICR010000017.1:0-8378 GCA_964361925.1 uncultured Gammaproteobacteria bacterium | reverse complement strand
GGGAATGCGTATCCACACAAGAATCTGGATTTGCTTATTGATGCGTTTGGTAAAGTTCAGAAAGAACACCGCGATGTTTCATTGGTATTCGTAGGAAAGGAAGACTATTTTTATAAACGATTAAAAGATCGGGTTAAAAGTTTGAAACTTAATGCAAAAATTCGTTTTTATGGATATGCTACCGATGAGGAACTGGGAGCGCTTTATGAGAAAGCAATGGCGTTGGTTTGTCCCTCAAAAATGGAGGGATTTGGGTTGCCGATGCTTGAGGCAATGGCTCGTGAGTGCCTAGTGGTCGCATCAGATATACCAGTCTTTAAAGAAATAGGAAAAGAGATACCTGTATATTTTGATCCAAGCAACAAGAACGATCTTTTCTCAAAACTCTTAAGTGTATTAGAACACTCTAATGATACGTATTATTATAGTGAAAAAATAAATAAAGGTTTGGAAAGGGTGAAGCAGTTCTCGTGGAAAAAAATGGCGCAGGAAACTCTAGCCGTGTATAATGCAACTGCATGAAAGTTGCACTAGTCTATGATAGGGTAAATAAGTGGGGTGGCGCGGAGCGAGTGCTTCTTGCCCTGCACGGAATGTTTCCTGATGCGCCTCTTTATACCTCAGTTTATCATCCCCCAACGGCTGGGTGGGCAAAAGAATTTACGGTTAAAACTTCATTCTTGCAGCATATTCCTTTAGCCAAAAATCATCATGAGTTATTTGCCCTAATTATGCCCTTGGCTTTTCGTTCTTTTTCATTTGATGAATATGATTTGGTTATCTCAGTGACGTCTGAAGCAGGAAAAGGGATAGTAACAAGAGGTAGGACAAAGCACATTTGTTATTTATTGACACCCACGAGATATTTATGGAGTGGATACAATGAATATTTTAAGGGATTCCTGTTAAGGTTTATTTCATTCCCCCTGGTATGGCTGTTGCGGATTTGGGATCGGAAAGTAGCAGAAAATCCAGATGTGATTATTTCTATATCAGAAGAAGTTAGGAATCGAGCGAGGAAATATTACAACAGAGATTCGGTGGTTGTTTATCCTCCCGTGAGTTTAGCGTTTGGTTCACTAGCGCTTAGCGGTCAGTTGGAAAATAAAAAACTTAACGCTCACAAACTAAACGCTAAACGCTCCCCTTACTTTTTGGTAGTATCCCGGTTGGTAGGATACAAAAGAATAGATATTGCTATTGAGGCGTGCAATATGTTAAAAATCCCTCTTAAAATTGTGGGAAGCGGCGCAGTAGAACAAGAACTGAAGAAAATCGCTGGTCCAACGATAGAATTCCTGGGCAACTTGACTGATAGTGAGCTGGTAGGGTATTATAAAAATTGCGAAGCATTATTGTTTCCAGGAGTTGAAGATTTCGGCTTAACTATGGTGGAAGCAATGGGGTTGGGTAAGCCTGTTATTGTATACAGGAAGGGTGGGGCTTTGGAAATAGTAAAAGAGGGTGAGACAGGGGAGTTTTTTTATCCCCAAACAACAAAAAGTCTCATAGCAGTTTTACGAAAGTTTGACAGTAAAAAATATGCAAGTAGCGAATGTATAGTGCAAGCAAAAAAATTTGATATATCTCTTTTTAAGAAATCGTTTGAAAAAATTGTGAAATCTGTTTTAGTATAAGAATATGAAGATTGTAATATTTGCAGGAGGAGTGGGTACAAGACTTTGGCCATTATCGCGCAAAAATAGTCCAAAACAATTTGAAAAAATCTTTGGTGATAAATCTACACTTCAAGAAACAGTAGAAAGATTGTATCCATCATTTTCTCCCGAAGATATTTATATATCTACTGGAGCAAGATATGAAGAAATTCTTCGGACGCAATTACCCCAGCTTCCTAAAGAGAATTTTATTTTTGAACCTGAAATGAGAGATGTAGGACCTGCGATTGGATTGGTTGCTTCTCTGTTGGCACAAAAATTTCCTGACGAACCCATGGGAATATTATGGAGTGATCATTTGGTGAAGAACGTAGAGCGATTTCGGGAGGTGCTGAAAATGGCAGAGGAGAGAGTTGTGCAGGGCAAGGGGAACTTTATATTCTTAGCGCAAAAACCTCGATTTGCGAATCAAAACATTGGGTGGATTGAGTTGGGGGATCAGGTTGCTAATCAGGATGGTATTCTAACGTATCACTTTAAGAGACTACGCTATAGACCTGCGCTTGAAGAAGCCCAGCGGTTTGTGACCGACGATCATTTTGCATGGAATCTGGGGTATTTTGTGACTACCCCTCGTTACCTTTCTTCATTGTTCCAGGAATTTGAGCCACAGATGAGCGAGGGTTTAGATAAGATACGAAAGGCTTGGGGAACCCAAGATTTCCCTAAAACCCTTGAAGAGACATATCCAACGCTTGAAAAAATAAGCTTCGATAACGCGATTTTGGAAAAAGTAAATCCTGATAATATGTTTGTTATCTCAACGGATCTTGGTTGGAGCGATGTGGGAGCTTGGGAAGCATTAAAAGAAGCACTTTCCCAAACAGAAGATGAGAACGTGACCAAAGGAAAAGTGATGGTTGAAGACTCAAGAGATTCTTTGGTTTTTAACTATACAAATCAATTGCTTGTGGGTATAGATTTAGAAAAAATGCTGGTTGTTTCAACAGAAGATGTGGTTTTGGTGTGTCCCAAAACTTCAGTGCCAAAAATTAAGAAATTAGTTGAAAGCCTTGCTGGTTCTCCCCACGAGCATTTGACCTAATTTTTTATGTCTTATATAGAAATAAAAAAAAGTGTTTTTTATGAAACGAGTAAGAGAATCATGGATTTTATTTTTTCTTCTTTTTTAATTATTTTATTTTCTCCCATTATTTTTTTTGTTGCAATCTTGATAAAGCTTAATTCAAAAGGTCCTATTTTTGCAGATACTCCTGAGCGCGTGGGAAAAAATGGAACACTTTTCAAAATGTATAAATTTCGTTCTATGATACAAAACGCCCATGAGATGCTGAGGGAAAACCCAAAATATTCTCAACTTTTCCAAGAATATAAGAAAGGAAGTTACAAATTGCGTGATGATCCGAGGATTACTTCAGTTGGGCATTTTATTCGCAAGCATTCTCTTGATGAGGTGCCCCAACTTCTTAATGTGTTACGGGGCGAGATGAGCTTGGTGGGGCCAAGGGCTTATTATCCTGATGAGCTGAGAGATCAGCAAAAAAAATATCCCAACACAAGAGATTCGGTAAAAGTGGTGCTTTCGGTAAAGCCTGGTATTACCGGATTTTGGCAAGTATATGGGAGAAGCGAGATAAACTTTGATAAAAGAATCCAAATGGATGCTGATTACGTGAAAAAAAGATCTGTTCTTTATGACTTATCAATAATTTTTAAAACACCCTGGGCTATGATTTCCGGCAAAGGCGCATTATAGCTTTTATGACTCTTGTGTTTTCTTGACATACATTTGCAACTTGGGTATCATGGAATGTATGGGTGAATTTAAAAAGATTGATTTGTCATCTTCAGCGCAGGAAGATGACTTGAAATCAGTAATCCCCCAAAAATCTCGCATGGCAGGAACACGAGGAAAATCAGTTAAAAAAACTACCACTATTGCAGTTGGTATTTTGGTTTTTTTGGGCATTCTTTCTTTTTTTGCTATCGTATTGCCTGCGCAACGCACCTATTCATCAGCTCTTAAAACGTATAAGCAGGCCAAGGTTGCGTGGGATGCGATTAAGAAACAAGATATCAACAAAGGATCGATAGAGTTACTTAAAACAAAAGAAGAATTAACTAAAACCCAGAAAGAGCTTCACTCGTTTTCTTACGTAAAGTATATTCCGTTTCTTGGAGGATATTATTCTGACGTAGATCACATAATGAACGCGGGATTTCAAGGAGTTGAGTCAGCAATTATTTTGGTTGATTCAGTAAAACCATACGCTGACGTGCTTGGTTTTAAGGGGCAGGGGAGTTTTACTGCAGGGACTGCTGAAACGAGAATTCAGACTGCGATTATGACCATGGGTAAAGTTACTCCTCGCATCGACGAGATTGCGCAAAAACTAAAGCTTGCTCAAAAAGATATTGACCAAATCAATCCTGCAAGGTATCCATCATTTATTGCAGGAGGAAAAGTTAGAGCGCAAATTGAAGGTATGCGTACGTTTGTGGATGAAGGAGTAGTCTTTGTGGATCAGGCAAGGCCTCTGATAAAAGTACTCCCTTCGCTTCTTGGAGAATCAAAAGAAAAGAAATACATGATTTTGTTTCAAAATGATAAAGAGCTTCGACCAACCGGAGGATTTCTTACTGCTTATGCAGTTTTTCGTGTAGATAGAGGAAATATTGTCGTAGACAGGGCGGATGATATCTATAACTTAGATAATTCACTGCGGGTTCGTACGAAACCGCCAAGCGCGATATCGAAATATTTGCCAAAAGTAACCTCATTTAATCTACGGGATTCTAATTTGTCGCCTGATTACGTGGAGTCCATGAAAACATTTAATGCTCTATATGACAAGGCGGGCGATAAAGTAGCTGTTAATGGCATTATCGCTTTGGATACCCATGTGCTTGCTTCAGTGATTAAGATTCTTGATGATGAAGTAATCGCGGGGGGCATGAAGTTTACCAGTAAAATAGATAAAAGATGTAATTGTCCGCAGGTTGTGTATGAGCTTGAGCAAATTACAGACAAGCCAAAAAGTCTTGATTTAAGAGTAAGTAATCTTGCTGTTATTAATTCACAGAGAAAAGATATTATAGGCGTGTTGCTCAATGCGATTATGAAAAAAGCATTGAAATCTTCACCAAAGCTGTATTGGGGACCGCTTATTCAGAAAATCCTTCAAGAAACAGAAGAAAAGCATGTGATGTTTTACTTATATGACCAGGATGCGCAAAAAGGAGTAGAAGCGCTGAATGCCGCAGGCAGAATCAAGCCATATGATGGAGATTATCTCCATATTAACGATTCAAATATGGGAGGGGCTAAGTCAAATATGTTCGTGAAGCAATCAGTTGATCAGGTAATTAATATAGCATCTGATGGTTTGGTGAGTAAAACAGTTACTATTTCATACAAAAATCCATTCCCGCCCTCCAATTGTAATTTAGAGGCTGGCTTGGTTTGTCTTAATGCCTTGCTTCGTGATTGGGTGAGGATGTATATCCCCAAAGGAAGCGTACTTACCAAATCATCGGGTTCGGAAGTAAAGGTAACCACTTATGATGAGCTGGACAAAACAGTTTTTGACGGATTTATTACGGTAAAACCCATGGGTACCGCGACATACACTCTTATGTATACGTTGCCGTTTAAGATAAAAAGTGGTTCACCGCTTCCGCTTCTTATTCAAAAACAGCCTGGTACAGATAACAATAATTACACGATAAAAGTGAACGGGAAATCTATGAAGCCATTTGAATTACTGACTGACAAAGAGTTGAAATTAACCCGATAACGTGAGAACTTTTAATTCAGAAGGAATTGTTATCAAGCGGATTAATGTTGGTGAAGCCGATAGAATACTGACTGTTTTTACCAGAAGACACGGGAAAATTCGTGTCAAGGCCAAGGGTGTACGAAAAATAAGCAGTAAAAGATCTCCTCATTTGGAACTTCTTAATTTTTCTCGTTTTGTATTTCATGAAGGAAGAATGATGCCTCTTCTTATTGAAGCGCAGTCATCCTGCTCTTTTGACCACATAAAAGATGATCTCACAAAAGTCGGGTTTGCTTATCATTTGTGCGAGCTTATTGATGGATTGTGTCCCGAGAATGCAGATCACCCTCTTATTTTTGATTTGTTTTATGAAACGCTTCATAAACTGCAGTTGGAAAGCGATATTGCTCCCATCATTCATGGCTTTGAGGTAAAGCTCCTTACTTTTTTAGGTTTTTGGTCGAAAAGCAATTACGATAAGAATACGGACACCACAGGATTTATCGAAGGAATTCTGGAGCGCCGTCTCCGATCTCGTCGCCTCCTCTTCAGATTACAGTAACACAATTTTTTAAATTTGCTCAATGTCCTCTTTAACTCTTCATTTTTTTCTGTTATCATCTAGTCATGGATAACCTCATGGAAAAGATTGTGAGTCTTGCAAAAAGACGGGGATTTATTTATCCGGGTTCTGAGATTTATGGAGGGCTGGGGGGAACATGGGACTACGGTCCAGTTGGCACGCTTCTGAAGAAAAATCTTAAAGACTTGTGGTGGAAAGAAATGGTACAGCTTCGTGACGATATCGTAGGAGTAGATGCGGCGATTATGATGAATCCAAGGGCATGGGAAGCTTCAGGTCACACAGAAGCATTCGCAGATCCCCTAGTGGAATGTAAGATTTGTCACCTGAGAATTCGGGCTGATAAAGAAGAAGAGATAAAAGCCCACGAAAAATCTCATGCAGGGTCAGATAAGGTCGTTACCTGGACGGAACCACAAAAGTTTAACTTACTTGTAAAATCTTATCTTGGTATCATCGAAGGAAAACAATCAGAGATTTTCCTGCGAGGAGAAATTACCAATGGAGCGCAGGTAAATTTTAAAAACGTTGTAGATTCGACGAGGGTCAAGATTCCTTTTGGAATCGCGCAAATTGGAAAAGCTTTCAGAAATGAAATAACTCCTGGTAATTTTACCTTTAGATCTCGTGAATTTGAACAAATGGAGGTTCAGTTTTACATTAAACCGGACGAAAAAGAAGGACAGAGGTGGTTCCAGTACTGGAAAGAAAATAGAATGGCATTTTATCTCTCACTTGGGATGAAGCCTGAAAATCTTCGTTTTAGAGATCATGAAGATACAGAGCGTTCCCATTACGCAAAAGCAGCTACTGATATAGAATACCATGCGCCATTTGGATGGTCAGAATTCATGGGTATTCATCATAGAGGAGATTGGGACCTGAGGCGTCATATGGAGTATTCAGGGGTTAATATGCAGTATAAAGATATGGAAAGTGGTGAAGAATATATTCCATGGGATATTGAGACTTCCGCAGGGGTAGATAGATCCATATTGTTTTTGCTTATTGATGCGTACGCACAAGAAGACCCTTCGGCAGGCTCCCCTCGTTTAAGCTCGGGACAAGCAGGGCGAGGAAGAGTAGTTCTTAAACTTCATCCCGCTCTTGCTCCTTATAAAGCTGCAGTTTTTCCACTTGTTGCGAACAAAGAAGAATTAGTAAAAAGCGCAAAAAGTGTCTATGAAAGCTTACGAAAAAAGTATATGATATCGTGGGACGACAGGGGGAACATTGGAAAAAGATATTTTGCGCAAGACGAGATGGGTACGCCCTTTTGTATAACCGTTGACTATCAGACGCTTGAAGACGGTACGGTAACGGTCAGAGATCGAGATACCATGTTGCAGGAACGAATAGCTATACAGCAACTGGACTCCTTTCTTGCCCAAAAAATTGAGATTTTATGATGGATGATATCCTTGCTGAGAAGTGTGGGATTTTTGGTGTTTGTTCAAAAGACGTAGATGAAGCGGCAAGATTAGTTTACGTTGGTTTATGGGCACTACAACACCGAGGACAAGAAAGTTCTGGTATCACCTCAACCGATGGAAAGACGCTCCTAACCTATAAAGCTTCAGGGCTTGTGGCGCAGGTATTTAGCGAAGAACATCTCCAGATATTAAAAGGGAGAATGGCTATAGGTCACAATAGATATTCAACATCAGGAGGGTCAGACGATGCCCATAATCAGCCCGTAGTGAGAAAAGACAATCATATCGCGCTTGCGCACAATGGTAACCTGGCGTCTGTGGTGAAGCTGGAGGAATTTTTTAGAGAAAAAAAAGTTGATGTATCTGGCTACAACGACACAGAGCTTATGCACGAAGCCCTCAGATATTATTATTTGAAGGGAGACACGATAGAGCAAGCGATGAAGAGGGTTTTTCCCCTTTGTACGGGAGTCTTCAGCATGCTTATTCTTACTCACGACAAAATGGTGGCAGTTCGGGATGAGTATGGGATACGACCGCTTTCTATTGCCAAAATTGAAGGAGGTCACGTGGTGAGTTCTGAGACCTGCGCATTCCCCACGATTGGCGCTTTTTATCTAAGAGATGTTCATCCAGGAGAGATGGTGGTTTTCTATAAAGACAAGATGAAATCATATCATCTGGCAAAGCCAAAACAAAAGCTAGATGTGTTTGAATTTGTGTATTTTGCTAGACCCGATAGTATGCTTTTGGGTCAAAGCGTGAATGAAGTGAGAAAAAACTTAGGCCGAAATTTAGCAAAAGAATATAAAATAAAAGCAGATGTGGTAGTACCTGTTCCTGATTCTGCTATTCCCGCAGCCCTGGGGTATTCGGAGGTCTCAGGAATTCCTTTTGATCACGGTTTTATAAAAAACAGATATATTCATCGGACATTTATTCG